>JAFTMJ010000047.1 GCA_017452475.1 Clostridia bacterium
GAAAAAAAGGAAAAGCTTAAGGATAAGCACAAAACGGCTGAGCCGAAAGAGGATGAAGCAGGTGAAAAGAAGGAAAAATCCATCGTTTCAAAGCTTTGGGAGGTTAAATCCGTATTGCTTGAGGTAATCAAAAGATTTTTCAACAAGCTACACTTTAAGTTTTTCAAGCTAAAGGCAAGCATCGCAAGCGATAACGCGGCAAAAACCGCATTAATTTACGGCGGTGTTAACCAAGGAATAAGCTATATTATCGAGGTTTTAAGAAACATCTCCAATGTTGAGGTAGCAAACAATTCAGAAATTTCAGTAAATGCAAACTTCTTATCCCAAAAATCGGAATTTGAAACAAAAATTGAGCTTTATATAAGCGTTGGCTCTGTACTCACTGTGGGCTTTTACGCTTTAAAGGAATATATTAAATACAAATCCACTAAGGAGGATTAACATATGGAACAGAGTAAGCAAAGCGAAATTATTAAAGCCGCGCTTGAAAATGTTAGAAGCATGGTTGACTCTAACACTGTAACAGGTACGCCGATTACTACTGCTAGCGGCACTGTTATCATTCCTATTTCCAAGGTTTTTGTTGGCATTGCAACAGGCGGTGTTGACTACTTTGGCAAGCAATCCAACCAAACCCAAAACTTTGGAGGTGGCGGCGGTACAGGCGTTACTGTTTCTCCTGTTGGCTTCCTTGTTGTTGAGCCAAACGGCAAGGTTGATTTACTCAATGTAAACTATGAGCCTAAGGATCCGCTTTCACAAATTGTTGGCTTGGTTGAGAATTCCCCTGAGCTTATTGAAAAGTTCAAGAACCTATTCTCCGGCAAAAAGAAAGAGGAAAAATAAACAAATTTACATTTGATTTTTCAGTGCATAATAAGTATACACTGTTTTTAAGGAGCTTATTATGTGCAAAAAAATCTGTTTTCTGTGCATGCTTATGCTTATGCTTTTTTGCTTTTCTGTTAGCACCTATGCCCTTTCGGTAAGCGCAAGGGGAGCCGTGCTTATTGAAGCACAAAGCGGGGATGTTGTCCTTGAGCAAAATAAGGACACACGCCTGCCAATGGCAAGCACAACAAAAATTATGACCGCAATTGTGGTGCTTGAAAACGCACCCCTTGACAAGGTTGTAAAAATTGAGCCGAATATGACTAATATTGAGGGCTCATCCATATATTTACACGAGGGCGAGGAGCTAACCGTTGAGGAGCTGCTCTATGCCCTTATGCTTGAAAGCGCAAACGATGCCTCCGTTGCCCTTGCCCATACTGTTGCAAACAGTATTGAGGGCTTTGCGGAGCTTATGAACAAAAAGGCTACGGAATTAGGGCTAAAGAACACCCATTTTACAAACCCACACGGACTCGATGACGATGAGCATTACACCACCGCATATGAGCTTGGTGTTATAGCTTCCTATGCTATGAAAAATCCGCAATTTGTAAGGATTGTATCTACCCTTAAAAGGGCTATTCCGTTAAATAATGGCGAAGGAACGCGGGTTTTGGTAAACCACAACAGGCTTTTGCGCTCATATGATGGAGCTATCGGCATTAAAACGGGCTTTACCAAGCGGTGCGGCAGGTGCTTGGTTTCCTGCGCTGAGAAAGATGGCGTTAAATTTATTTGCGTTACCCTAAATGACCCCAACGACTGGCACGACCATCAAGAGATGCTTGACTACGGCTTTAGCCGATACGAATGTGTTAATTTGGCAAATCCGCAGGATTACAGCATTTCTTTAACCGCGGTTAACGGTCAAAAGCAAAGCTTTTTGGCTACTAATTTGCAAGGCCTTTGTGTTGTACTAAAGAAGGACAATATTAATATTTCTGCCTCACTTGAAGCAAACAGGCTATGCTCTGCGCCCATTAAAAATGGGCAACGCGTTGGGAAAATTGTGTTTTATAATAATGATGAGATTATAGGAACGCTACCATTGATTTCCTTGGAGAATATAAAGGAAATCAGCTACAAAAAATCAATATTTGAAAGATTATTTAGATAGATGGAAAAGATTAGACTGCAAAAGTTTTTTACCGACAACAAAATTATGTCAAGGCGCAGCGCAGAACGAGTAATTGAAGCCGGGAATGTTAAGGTTAACGGTGTTACCGCCAAGGTTGGTGACAAGGTTGACCCCGAAAATGATGTTGTTGTTTACAACGGCAAAAGAGTTGTAAATAGCTGTGCAAAAAAGAAGTATATTATGCTTAACAAGCCCCTTGGCTATGTTACCACAACCTCCGATGAGAAGGGGCGTGAAACCGTGCTTGAGCTTGTAAGGGATGTGGGGGAAAGGGTTTACCCCGTTGGCAGGCTCGATATGTATTCAGAAGGGCTTTTAATCCTCACTAACGACGGAGAGCTTACCAACCGCCTAACCCACCCAAAGCACAATATGCCAAAGACCTATAGCGTTATAATCAAGGGAGATATTTCTCCCGACGCTTTACATACCCTTAATGCCCCAATGGAGATTGACGGTTACAAGCTAAAGCCTGTTAAGGTAAGAATTGTTTCCCAAAAGAACGGGGCAACAAACACTCTTTTCACCTTAAACGAGGGCAGAAACAGACAAATACGCAAAATGTGTGAAGCCTGCGGACTTACAATTATGCGCTTAACCCGTATTTCGGTTGGCAAGCTAAAGCTTGGGGAGCTTGAAAGGGGTAAATGGCGGGAGCTTACCACAAATGAGGTTGACTACCTGCTTGGAAAGAAAGACAGTATATAAGGAGCCAATATGCTAACAGTTTTACCAATTCAGTCAAAGGATGAGCAAAAGGAGCTATGCTCTGTTTGCGGTATTGAATTCCTTGAAAATGCATTTGCCTACCGCGCGGATGACAGCGGATTTATCGGTATTTGTCAATTTACCTTTGAAAACGACTGCGGTTATATAAAAAGCCTTGCCTATGCCCCAAATGTGGAGGACAACGAGGCAATGATAATTATGCTACGCGCCACAATGAGCTTTATGTTTAGGTGCGGACTTGTACACTCATACATAGAAAAGGGTGCAACAACCGATGTTTTATTAAGGGTTAGCGGTTACAAACAAAATGAGGAAGGAAAATACTATCTAAACCTTGATAAGTTCTATAACACACCCTGCCATACAAGAGGAAATGATGAAAATAATTAGATACTCCTGCCCTATTTGCTACAAGGACTTTGAAAGCAAAACAACCGCCTGCGACAGGTGCGGCTTTGATGGCATTGTAAAATGCTATTGGGAGTTCGAGGGCAAGGAATTATATGAAAGCTACATTCAAAACGAGCTTTTTAATGTATATAAATTTGCTAAGAATGTTTTTTACAAAAAGATCCCATTTGAAAAAGCAACTCTCGACACTAATACCGACCCTGAAGATTGCAAAACACATATTTTAGGAGCTGACGGAAAATACGGAGTAGCAGTTGTCGATTTACACAACGATGAAAATCCAGTTATTGCCGAGGATGGCTTGCTTGCCTTTGACCACACAAAGGCTCTCATAATTAACACAGATGAAATTAAAAGCAATGTTTTAGATGAGTCAATGGTACGCATCCTGTTTTTAGGACCCGATGTTAAGGTGATTGAAGGGGACTATTTAAGAGGTGCATATTTAAAGTACATTTTGGTGGATAGCAATAATAAACAATTCAGCTCGGAAAACAATGTTCTTTTTAACAAGGATAAAACAAAGCTGATATTGTACCCTTCCCTTAAAAATGAGGAGGAATACTATGTGCCGAAAACAGTTAATGAGTTTTCCCCACTTGCATTTAGATCCTTGAAAAATCTTAAGCGCCTTTATATACCCAGTGGTGCTAAGCTAACCGCCAAAGCAATAGGAAATGCGGATAACCCTGAATTTACAGTGATAAAATATTAACCCGAAGCCAATTTCGGGTTATTTTTATAAGTTTTATGTTATTATATGTCAATATGTTCATATTTAAATATTAAAAAATGCCACATAAAGTGGCATTTTTTGTTTTGGCATATTAATACATACCGCCCATTCCACCGTTCATTGGTGCCTGGGGAGCAGGATTTTCTTCCTTTTTGTCTGCAACAACCGCCTCAGTTGTAAGAACAGTGGAAGCAACGCTTGCGGCATTTTGAAGAGCGCTTCTTGTAACCTTTGTTGGGTCAACAATTCCTGCCTCCATCATATCGCAATATACCTCATTATAAGCATCAAAGCCGTAGCCGATTTTGCCGCAGTTCTTAATCTTGTCGACAACAACGGCACCGTCGAAGCCTGCGTTTTCGGAAATTTGTCTAAGTGGCTCCTCTAAAGCCTTAACGACAATCTTAACACCTGTCTTTTCATCGCCCTCAACCTCGTTAACAAGAGCTGCAACCTTATCAATTACATTGATATAAGCTGTTCCGCCACCTGCAACAATGCCCTCCTCAACAGCGGCACGGGTTGCATTAAGAGCATCCTCAATTCTGAGCTTCTTTTCCTTCATTTCAGTTTCGGTAGCAGCGCCAACCTTAATTACCGCAACGCCGCCAGAAAGCTTCGCAAGCCTTTCCTGTAGCTTTTCTCTGTCAAAATCAGAGGTTGTGGTTTCAATAGCTGCCTTAATTTGTGAAATTCTTGCCTTGATATCAGCGCTGTCGCCGTATCCGCCAACGATAATTGTTGTTTCCTTATTTACCTTAACCTGTCTTGCTCTACCAAGATGCGCAATTGAAGCATCCTTAAGCTCAAGTCCAAGCTCCTCCGTTACAACCTGACCGCCTGTCAAAATTGCAATATCACGAAGCATTTCCTTGCGCCTGTCTCCAAAGCCGGGTGCCTTAACTCCAACTACTGTAAATGTACCTCTTAGCTTGTTAAGAACGAGTGTGGTAAGCGCCTCACCCTCAATATCCTCAGCAACGATAAGCAGCTTTCTGCCGGATTGAACAACCTGCTCAAGAAGAGGCAAAATCTCCTGAATATTTGAAATTTTCTTATCTGTGATAAGAATCAAAGCATCGTCAAGCTCTGCCTCCATCTTATCCATATCGGTTGCCATATATGCGGAGAGATAGCCCCTGTCAAACTGCATACCCTCAACAACCTCACAGTATGTTTCTGTAGACTTGGACTCCTCAACAGTAATTACACCGTCAGAGGTTACCTTTTCCATTGCGTCAGAAATTAACTGACCGATTGTTTCATCTCCTGCGGAAACTGTACCAACCCTTGTAATATCCTCCTTACCGTTTACCTTCTTGGAGTTAGCAACAAGGGCCTCAACGGCAACATCAACCGCCTTCATAATTCCCTTGCGAACAACGATTGGGTTAGCGCCTGCAGCCACATTCTTCATACCTTCTCTTATAAAAGCCTGTGTTAAAAGTGTTGCTGTGGTAGTACCGTCACCTGCGGCATCATTTGTCTTAGACGCAACCTCGCGAACGAGCTGCGCACCCATATTCTCAGCTGTATCCTCAAGCTCAATTTCCTTTGCTATTGTAACACCGTCATTGGTGATAAGAGGGGAGCCGTATTTCTTATCAAGAACTACATTTCTACCCTTAGGACCAAGTGTGATTTTAACAGTATTTGCAAGCTTATCAACGCCCCTTAAAAGTGCATTTCTTGCATCAATTCCGTAAAGTATTTCCTTTGCCATAATATTTCTCCTTATTCTACAATTGCAAGAATATCGTCTTCCTTAACGATAATATATTCCTCGCCGTCAATTTTAACCTCAGTGCCGCTATATTTGCTTGTGATAACCTTGTTGCCAACCTTAACGGTCATTGGAACAAGAGCTCCGTCACGCACCTCACCCGGACCGATTGCAACAACCAAGGACATTTGTGGCTTTTCCTTTGCTGTGCCTGTTAAAAGGATGCCGGACTTTGTTGTTTCCTCAGCCTCAACATTCTTCAAAACTACTCTGTTAGATAATGGTTTAATTTGCATTTGAATTTCCTCCGTTGAAATTTAGCACTCTCGATTGGTAAGTGCTAATTACAGGTATATTGTATACTCTATTATATTAAAAATCAAGCATAATAGACCATTGTTCACAAATAATTAACATTTACCGAATATTCAGTAATATCAAGGGTTTTCAGTACATAATAATTTATTGGGGTGATGCTTTTATGGAGTTGATTAACAGTGTTTTGTGCGGTGCTGTTATGCCGCTTTTGTTAGTTGTTATCGGACTGTATTTTGCAATCAAATACAAGTTTTTTTATGTTTTACATCCTCTAAAGTTAACAAAAACCGTTATTAAAAACCAAGATGGGGGCTTTAAGTCCTTATCTGTTGCCCTGGCAGGTACCTTAGGCGTTGGAAACATAGTGGGAGTTGCTAGCGCCATTCAAATGGGGGGTGCAGGTAGCATCCTTTGGATGTGGATAAGCGCCGTTTGTGCAATGAGCTTAAAGTACGCAGAGGTTTTCTTGGCGATGAACCACAGGCACTTTGAGGACGGAAATTTCCACGGCGGCGCGCCTTACTATATTAATGAAGGGCTTTCAAAAAAGCTTGGCAGGGGATTTGCTTATTTTCTTTCTTGTATTTTTGCCATTTTTTGCGTTATAAACTCACTTACAACAGGCAATTTGGTGCAAATAAATTCTGTTTCGGGCATTTTACCCATTAAGCCTATTGCTTTTGGTATTATTTTTACGGTTATTGCCGCAATTGTAATTTGGGGCGGGATTAAAAGAATAACAAAGCTAACCTCTGTGTTAATACCTGTTTTAGCTTTTACTTACGTTGTTCTTTGCTTAATAATTATTTTTGACGAAATAGAAAGGATGCCTTCCTTGCTGAAAATGATATTTGAGGATGCATTCAACTTAAAAAGCGCCACAGGAGGCTTTTGCGGCTACGGAATAGTTGCATGTTTAAGATACGGGGTTAGCCGAGGAGTTTTATCAAACGAGGCAGGCTGTGGCACCTCTCCATGCGCCCATGCTTCAAGCACTTCGCATAATAGCCACGCGCAGGGCTGCCTTGGGGTTTTAGAGGTCTTTATTGATACTATTGTATTGTGCAGCTTAACTGCATTTGTGATTTTACTGACCGAAAATGCAAGGGCTAAATCTCCGCTTTCTTTGGTGCTGTCTTCGTTTGAAATATATTTTGGAAAATTCGGCTCAAGCACAGTTCTTATCCTTTGCGTGCTTTTTGCTTTTGCAACTGTTATTTGCCAATTTTACTATGGCGCCGAGGCATTAAGCTATATTACCAAGAATGGTGTAACACGGGTAATATTCGGCTTGATTTTTTGTCTTGTTTTAATTGTCGGCTCTGTTATGCCAATGGAAATGATGTGGCAAATTTCCGACCTTGCCATTGCCCTTATGACTGTTTTAAATTTAATTTGCCTGTTTTTATTAAGAAAAGAAGGGGCTGACACATTAAGAAAGCCCTAAAAAGTAAAAAAACAACCACTCTTTACCGAAAAGGTATTGAGTGGTTGTTTGCTTTGATGTATAATTAAATTGCGACAAATAACTAACAAAAAAGCGAGGTAATTATACACCA
>JAFTMJ010000048.1 GCA_017452475.1 Clostridia bacterium
GGTGTATAATTACCTCGCTTTTTTGTTAGTTATTTGTCGCAATTTAATTATACATCAAAGCAAACAACCACTCAATACCTTTTCGGTAAAGAGTGGTTGTTTTTTTACTTTTTAGGGCTTTCTTAATGTGTCAGCCCCTTTATTATGCTTTAGAAGCGGAAAATACATCTTAAGCTTTATTACAAAGCTGTCAGCCTTTTATTCTTCTGTATAATAGTTTGGCTTTACCTCATATTCATCGCAGTGGATGCAATAGTGCTTGGAAACGCCGTTTTTGTACTGGGTTGGCGCAACCATTTCCTCAACCTCACCCGAAAAATCGTGAACGGGGTTTTTGTATTCGGAAACATAGGTATGCTCACATCTTGTGCAAATGTTTACTGTGTATCCTACCGTGTCGTGGGTTGGCTCCACAATTTCGTCAACCGCATAGGTGTGGCGCACACAGCCGTTACGCATTGTCTTGTTGCCGCCCAAGTGGATAACAACCTCGCTTTCCTCGGTGGCGGACAAGCCCTTAACTATTACATATTCGTAGCCCGTTGTGTTCTCTGTCACATATTCAAGGTACTGAACCTCGCCGTTTACGGTTGCATAGGCAGAGTCAACAAGATTTTGCGGCAGATAGATTTGAACGGACAAGGGGATGTTGTAAAGGTCCTTATCAAGAGTGCCGTCGGGAGTAACCTTAAAGGTCATTGTTTCCCTGTCACAGTCGGTGTACTTAACCGTGGTGTGCTTAAGCTCCTCGGCGTAGATAAACACCTCCTCAAAGGTGGCAAACCAAATTGTATCGTGGTAATTTGCGTACAGATAGTCGCAGTGGTATTGGAAGGAGGACAGGCTGATATCCGTGCTGTTAACCGCATTTTCCAAAACGCAGTGGTAAAGCTCCACCATCCAGCCGCCCTTTTCAACCGCATACTCAACGGCGCTTTGTATTTTCGACAATGTTGTTGACTTATTTACAGAGTAGGCGTTAACCGTGTATCTGTCAAAGTCTAAATCCTTGCCTAAGTACACATTTGTGTTGTTGCCCTCCAAGCGGTTGCCGATAACATAATCCTTTAGGTAGTCCTTATAGCTGTTGTTAATGTGGGCAAAGGGAGTTGCAAAGGTAAGCACCCTTTGGGTTGGGAACTTTTCGCGCAGGAACATAATGGCGTCCTTGATTTCCCTTTCGTACTCAGAGGGGTCAAGGGTGGTTGGCTCCTTGTGGTTGTAGCCGTGGCAGCCCACATCCAAAAATCCGCGGGCAAAAACCTTGTTCCATCTATCAATAATACCGTCTGCGCCTAAGAAGCAGGGGCCGAGCATCATAGTGCCGCGGAAGCCGAACTTCTCAAATATATCGGACACGATAATACCCGTTCCAACATCATAGCCATCGTCAAAGGTCATAGTGAGCGCTGCCTTGTTGCCGTTATAGTAGGGGGTGAGGGTTGGCGCCTTCATTACCTCATTTATGTAATATATAACCGCCTGCGCGCCTGTGCCCTGTGACCTTGCCTCATACCTTGTTCGGTCGGGGGTGTAGGTTGGGGTTGATGGCGCATCGGTGCCGCCCGAGCTTCCGCTGCTCTGTGTGGAGCTTGACGGTGTTGTGCTTGGCACCGTGCTTGACGGCGTTGTGCTTGGCACTGTGCTTGACGGTGTGGTTGGTACCGTGCTTGACGGTGTGGTTGGTACCGTGCTTGACGGTGTGGTTGGCACTGTACTTGACGGTGTGGTTGGCACACTGTCGGGTGTACTGTCAGCCGTAGAGCTGTTCGTTGCCTGTGGCACGCTTGACGGCGCGGTTGAGGCGTCCCCGCAGGCAAGCAACGACATAAGCATTGCAAAGCAAATTAAAATCACTAATAGCCTTTTCATATATTTCTCCTTATCAAAAAGCGATGTTTTCCTTTATCCATAAAAGCTGTTCAAGGGTTTTTTCCCCAATCCAGCCCTCCTGGTAGGGCGCCACATTATAAGCGAAGGCACCGCCATTTTCCTTGACCCTGTGTATGTAATTCAGCACCTTTTCATTGGAATGGCGAGGCACAATATCACCGATTTTTTCGTGTACCCAAAAGTCATCCATCCAGCAAAGCCCGAACCATTGTAGGTCTCCCTCGCCCGAAAACCTGCCGTTTGGATAGAAGCTTAGGTCATTTTGCTCTCCCGCCTGGAAGTCTGCAATGCCCTTGCCCCATACACTGCCCCAAGGCTCAACGCCGCGGAAGTTAAAGGCAACTATTGCATCCGGGTTGCCGCTGCGCAGGCAGGCGGCATACCTTTCATAATCGTACCTTAAGCCCCGTCCGCCGCAAATGCCCGGCTCATAGCAGCAGTCAATCCACCAGCCGCTTATCTTTTCACCGTATTTTTTGGAAATTGCCTCCGTAATTTTGTAGCAATACTCTGCGTGGAGGCGCGGGTTTGTTTTAAACTCTGTTTTTTCACTCCAAGCGGTGCCTGTGCTCCCCTCGCCGTTAAAGTAAACGCAAAGCCTTATTCCGTGAGGGCTTAATTTTTCATATAACTCACTAACCAAATCGCGCTCTGAGGTATGGTTTTCAACAATTTCATCCATTTCCTTTAAGGGAAAGGGCAAAAACATATCCGCGTGGGTTATTGTAAAGAACAAAAAACGCGCCCCTGTGTCGATAATTTGCTTTGTAAAGGTGTCAACATCAAAATCACGCACAGCATCACGATGCGCCTTTTTTTCGCCGCTTTTCGGCTGTGAATGGGTGGTCCAATGGCAGAAAATGCCGTAGCCCGCCTCGTGTAGCCACCTTGCTCTGTCCTGCATAGTAAGTCTCCTTTTTATGTTCTACAATAATGATACCATAAAACGGTGTAAATATCAAGAAAAAGCCACCCGGTTATATGAATTTTTTGTTACTTTTAATTTTTTTGCGTATAAATTATTGACTTAGGTTACTATAAAATATATAATTAATTATCATTCGATTTTTAGCTGTTATTTTTTAGAAAGGAACTATATATGTTAAAGCTAAAGGACATAAAGAAGGACTATGTCACGGGCGACTCTGTGGTACACGCGCTTAAGGGTGTTTCCTTGGAGTTTCGCAAGAGTGAATTTGTTTCAATCCTTGGTCAAAGCGGATGCGGTAAAACAACGCTTCTAAATATCATTGGCGGCCTTGACCAATACACAAGCGGCGACCTTATCATTAACGGCAAATCCACAAAGGAATATGGGGATAGGGATTGGGACACTTACAGGAACCACTCCGTTGGCTTCATTTTCCAAAGCTATAACCTTATCCCGCACCAGACCGTGCTTGCCAATGTGGAGCTTGCACTTACACTTTCCGGTGTTTCCAAGGAGGAAAGGCGCAAAAGAGCTACCGAGGCGCTTATCACCGTTGGCTTAGGGGAGCAGATAAAGAAAAGACCTAACCAGCTCTCAGGCGGTCAGATGCAGAGGGTGGCAATTGCCCGTGCCCTTGTTAATGACCCGGATATCCTTTTGGCAGATGAGCCAACAGGCGCCCTTGACTCTGAAACAAGCGTACAGATTATGGAGCTGCTTAAGGCAATCTCCAATGACAAGCTGATTATTATGGTTACCCATAACCCCGACCTTGCAAAGGAATACTCCTCAAGGATTATTAACCTGCTTGACGGTAATGTTATAAGCGACTCCGACCCGTACACCGCCCCCTGTGAAGGCGGCTGTGGCGAAGGGCGCATTTCCGCCAAGGCATTTAAGATTAGCTCAAAGCGTGAAATCAAGGCGATTGAGCTTCAAAACAAGGCAATTTTGTCAGGGCTTAAGTCCTCAAACAAGGAGGCAATCCCCCAAAAGAAGGAGGAGCTTGAGAGCATTGTTGCCGAAAGGAAGGAAGCGGCAGAAAGCCACTACCGTGAGCTTTTGGCTAACGAGGCAGAGGAAAAAAGGCTCGCCAAGGAAAAGGCGCTTAAGGAAAAGGAAGAGCTAAAGAGCCTGCCCGAGGGCGAACGAGCAAAAAGGCTTGAGGAAATTAAGGCTGCAAGAGCCCTTGAAAAGCAAAGGCGTAAGGAGCAAAGGCTGGCAGAGAGAAAAACCTCTATGTCATTCTTAACCGCCCTTTCCCTCTCACTTAACAACCTTATGACAAAGAAGGGCAGAACATTTTTGACCTCCTTTGCAGGAAGCATTGGTATTATCGGCATTGCCCTTATCCTCTCTGTTTCCTCGGGTGTTAACTCCTACATTACCTCCATTGAGGAAAGCACCATGTCCTCATACCCATTGCAGATTAATGAAAGCTCAATGGATACAATGAGTGTTATGACAACCTTGATGTCAAGCACAGGAGTTGAAAACCCCAAGCCCGGCACAATTTATTCAAACGATATTATGGCTAATGTGATGAACGCAATCACATCGGGCTTTACAAAGAACAACCTGACATCCTTTAAGGATTTCATTGAAGGCTCAAACGATATTAGGGACAACTCAACGGACATTAAATATGTTTACGCCGCAAACCTAAACACCTACCGCATTGTGGGGGGTATTGAGAAGTACAGGGCAACCTTGGACGGCATTGGCGGACTTTTACAGGACATCGGTCTTGGCGAAATGTTTGGTATTAGCGAAAACAGCAGCTCTATGCTTGGCGGCAGCAAGGGCGCATTCACCGAGCTTGTGGGTGACAAAAAGGAGGGCTACCTTGAGTCCCAATACGACACCCTTTACGGCAGATTCCCGAAAAATGACAACGAGGTTGTGCTTATCGTTGGCGAAAACCAGCAAATTTCCGACTTTATCCTTTACACTCTCGGTATAAGGGACACGGTAGACCTTGAAAAGTATATTCAGTCAAGGCTTGACAAGGACCCGAAAAATGACTACACCATCCCTGCTAAGCAATACACCTTTAAGGAGATTTGCGGCTACAAGTTTAAGGTTTTGCCCGACTCTGAAAAGTATAAGCTGGAGGGCGACAGAATTGTGGAGCGCTCCCCTGAGGAGATTAACAGCTACCTTGACTCAAATAAGGCAATAACCCTTGAAATTGTGGGCATTGTGACCCCGTCTGAGGACTCGGGAATGGGCGCAGGCATTGGCGCAATCGGCTACACCTCGGATCTTATGGACAAGATCATTAAGCAGTCAAACTCCAACGAGCTTATTAAGCTCCAAAAGGAAAACACCGAGAAGGATATGCTAAACGGTATCCCTTACGCAGGCTTTAGCCCCAACACTGAGTACATTACCCACTTTATTAAGAGCAACACAGAGCAAATGGGTGACCTAACCGCTTACCTTGATATGAGCCCTGTGCAGCTCCTGCAATCCTTGCGCGATATCGTTATGACAGACCCAAGCGCCAAAAAGCTCCTTTCCTTTGAGTGGGACGGCGGCTTAGCTCCTTACGGCGGCTATACCTTGGCGGATATCGACACAAAGATTTTGCCTGCTATCAATTCCATTAACAATAACCAAATTAAGGGCTTTGCAATGATGCTCTATCAGCTTTCCATCTCGGGCTCACCCGAATATGACAAGGACGGCAACATTACAGGCACCGTGGGCGCTGACCCAACAAAAAACAACTTTATTAAGGTTATTAACACAATGCTGACCGACAACGGCAGCTACACTGCGGAGCAGGCGCACATAAACACCTTGAACAGGCTTGGCTATGTTGACTTTGATAAGCCAACCTCAATCCTTATTTATCCTAAGGATTTCGCGGCAAAGGATGTTATCAAGACAGCCATTGAGGATTACAACAATAAGCAGGACAAGGACAACAAGATTACCTACACCGACACAGTTGCAATGCTTATGGAGTCTGTAACAACAATTGTTAACGCAATTTCCTATGTGCTTATTGCCTTTGTTGCAATTTCACTTGTCGTTTCCTCGATTATGATTGGTATTATTACCTACATTTCCGTTCTTGAAAGGACAAAGGAAATCGGTATTTTGCGCGCAATCGGCGCATCGAAAAAGGATATTTCCCGTGTGTTCAATGCAGAAACCCTTATTGTGGGCTTTGCCGCAGGCGCGCTCGGTATTCTGATTTCACTGTTCCTAATCGTAATTATTAACGCAATTCTATTAGCCTTGACGGGCATTGAGGCGTTGCAGGCTGTACTCCCTTGGGGCGCGGCAATCATCCTTGTGCTTATCAGTATGGGTCTTACCCTTATCGCAGGCTTGTTCCCTGCAAGAATGGCATCCAAGAAGGACCCTGTTATTGCACTTAGAACCGAATAAAAAAACAATCCCCGTAAATTAGCGTGATACTCTTAACGGAGTATTCACGCTAACTAAGTTTGCCCTTACGGGCAAGTGAAGTTATCTTCGATAGTGAAGTTCACTTTGTGAGTGAAGTTTCGCCTGATTGCGAAGTGATGGGCAAACTTAATTTCACTTGTGCGTAGCACAAACTTCACTGCATAGCAACTTCACTTTTGCGATAGCAAAAACATCACTAACAGAAAAAAGAGAGGACATTTCGGCATTTGAGCCGATTTGTTCTCTCTTTTTCTGTTGGTTTAAAGTGATATTCTTCGCTGACGCAAAGAGTGATATTGTCGCGCAGCGACAGCGATATTGAAGCCTTGCAGCTTCAGTGATATTCTATTCGCCTATAAACTTGCGAAGCAAATATCACTCGGCGTAAGCCGAATATCACTGCGTAGCAATAGAACTCGCCGAAGGCGAATAGAGTTAGCGTGATACTCTTAACGGAGTATCACGCTATTACGGGGATTATTTTTATTCAATTGCTATTAATTTAACGTGGAAAACGCCGGAAATTTCAGCAAGGCTCTTGATTAGCCCCTCGCTATCACCAACCACCTTGGAAATATCCATTGAGAGAACCACGTGGGCGCGGGAATTGATTGGAGGATTTTGATTTATGGTCAAAATATTGGCACCCTGTGTGGATAATTCGCCTAAAACCTCACCCAAAAGTCCTGCCTTATGGGAAAGAGTCATTGACACAACCGCGCGCCTTTCCCCTGTGCCCTCACTGATTGGGAAAACATAGTCCTTATACTTATAGTAGGTACTTCGGGAAATGCCAACCGCCTTCGATGCCTCGGAAACATCCTTAACCGCGCCGCTTGACAAAAGCGCCTTTGCCTCTATAACCTTTTCGTAATATTCAGGTAAAATTGCCTTGTCTACAAGCAAATACTTACTTAACATCACATAACCTCTTTTGTTCCGTATTTTGAGATTTCAAGCTCCCTTGCTACCCAGCCGTTTGGCAAGCACTTAATTTTTTCATTAAGCTTATCTGCCATGCTCTTGGTTGAAAGGCAGAGGCAGGTTGAGCCTGCACCGCTTATCATAAAGGAAATTGCGCCGCACTCATATGCGCACTCTTCAATTTCATCAATATTTCTAAACAGAGGGCGCCTGTATTGCTGGTGGAGCCTATCCTTGGTAACAATTTTTAAAAGCTGACTGTCCCCGCTTTTAAATGCGCTTGCCAAAAGAGCCACACGGGACATATTGTACACCGCGTCCTCCCTTTTCACAAGCTCGGGCAAAACCTCCCTTGCGTGGTGGGTTTGAACCTCAAAGTCGGGGATAACTGCCGTAAAGTGTATGCGCTTTGACACGTGGGTGCGAACCGTGTAGGGGTTGCCGTGCATATCCGTAACGGACACGCAGAAGGAGCCGAAAAGGGCAGGCGCCACGTTGTCGGGGTGACCCTCAAGCTCGGTACAAATGGCGAACACCTCCTCCTTGGAAAGGGGGCAGCCGTGGAGCTTGTTTGCCGCATATGCGCCTGCGCAAATCAAGGTTGCGGAGGAGCCAAGGCCACGGGAAACGGGCACACCTGTGTCGATAATTGTGATTTTAACGCTTGGGTCAACGCCGATTTTGTCACACACCGCCTTGTAGGCTTGATATGATAAATTGCTTTCGTTTGCAAACTCCTCTTCGCAGTTTACAAGCTCAAGACCCTTGCTTATTTTTTCAAACTCAAAAACATTGTATAGCTCAAGGGCAATGCCGCAGCAGTCAAAGCCGGAGCCTAAGTTGGCGCTGGTGGCAGGTACCCTTACCCTAATTTTATCCATTTTAGTTATGCCATACCTTCTTATTTACCATTTTGGAAACAAGCTCCATCATTTCGTCCTTTTCAACGGTTACATTGTGGAACACGGGCTTGCTTTCAATGTCAACAAGGCTGCCGGGAACAGGGGCGCCTGTTATGTCACGGAGCTTTTTAAGCGCGTCAAACTCCCCGTTATAGCTCTTGCCGAGGGCTTTCATAACGCTGTTGGAGAACTTGTATGGGGAGGCGGTGGAAAGAACAACCGTTTTGTCCTTATTTCCTGTTTCCTCTGCCCACTTTTCATATACATTCCAAGCAACGGCTGTATGGGTGTCCATTAAATAGCCATACTCATTATATACCTTTTCAATTGTATTTACGGTTTCTATATCGTCACAGTAGCCTGCGTCAAACTCAGCCCTAATCTTGTCAAGCTCCGCCTTTTCAAGCTTATACTCGCCGTTTTCCTTAAGCTGCGCCATATAATCTGCGCACTTTTCATCTCCGCAGGTCAGGTACAAGAGCCTTTCAAGGTTAGAGGAAATAAGGATGTCCATAGAAGGTGACTTGGTGATATAGAAGCTTCTGTTCTTATTATATACGCCGCTTTCAAAGAAGTCTGTCAGCACCTTATTGGTGTTGGAGGCGCAAACAAGCTTACCGACAGGCAAGCCCATCTTCTTTGCAAAGTATCCTGCCAAAATGTCACCGAAGTTGCCTGTGGGAACAACAAAGTTAACAGGCTCACCCATTTTTATTTCATTATTATTAAGAAGCTCGCCGTATGCCTTAAAGTAGTACGCAACCTGTGGCACAAGCCTACCTATATTTATAGAGTTAGCGCTGGAGAGCTGAACACCTGCAGGCAGCTCAAGGTTGGCGAAAATATTTTTAACGCCGCTTTGCGCATCGTCAAAGTTGCCAACAACAGAGCAAACAAGTGTGTTCTTACCGTCAACGGAAACCATTTGCCTTTCCTGCACGGCGCTAATACCCTTCTTAGGATAGAAAACAATAATCTTAACACCGTCAACATTTGAAAAGCCGCTTAATGCCGCAGAGCCTGTGTCACCGCTGGTGGCGGTCAAAATAACAATCTCATCCTTCATTCCCGTTGCAGCCTTGGCAGCGCCGATAAGCTGTGGGAGGAGCTGAAGGGCAACATCCTTAAATGCGCAGGTTGGACCGTGATAAAGCTCCATAACATAAGCATCATTCACCTTTTCAAGCGGCGCATAGTCCTCATTATCAAACTTGCCGTCGTAAGCGCGGGAAACAAGCCTGTATGCCATATCATACTCACTGCCCTCACCCTTTAGCATTTCATCTCCTGCAAAAAGAATGGAAAGAACGGTTGCGGAAATTTCCTTAGGACCCATTTTCGCAAGCTTGTCCATTGGGAACTTAACCCCATCAAAGCTTTTTGGCATATATAATCCGCCATCCGAGGCTAAGCCCTCAAGCACCGCCTGGGAGGCAGTTTTCTCAATTTTATTATTTCTTGTGCTTAAATATAACATTTTTTTAAAAACCCCCTTGATTTTTTACTTTTTATATGATACACTATCTTTCATAGAAAAACAAGTGTTTTTGAAATAAAAACACAAAAATTTCAAAATTTTTTATTGGAAGGGCAAAAATTATGAAAATCGCAATACTGGGTTACGGTGTTGTCGGCTCCGGCGCTTATGAGGTTTTAGCCTCCCACGGCTATCCTGTCAAGCGCGTGCTTGACATCCGCCCCCACGATGAGCTTGGGGATGTGTTAACCGCTAATTACGACGATATTTTAAAAGATAAGGAAATCGGCGTTGTTGCCGAGGCAATCGGCGGGCTTGAGCCTGCGCACACCTTTGTGGTTAAGGCGCTTAAGGCAGGCAAGCACGTTGTCAGCTCCAACAAGCATTTGATTTGCACATATTACGAGGAGCTTCACCGCCTTGCAATCGAAAACGGCGTTACATTAAGGTTCACCTCTGCGGTTGGCGGCGGTATTCCTTGGCTTTATAATTTAAAAAGAAGCGTTAGGTGTGACGAGGTTACCAAGATTATGGGTATTATGAACGGTACCACCAACTTTATCTTAGACGCTATGATTACAGACTCCCGTGAGTTTGACGATGTGTTGAAGGAGGCGCAAGCCCTTGGCTATGCCGAGGCTAACCCAAGCGCCGATGTTGACGGGCTTGACACCGCAAGAAAAACCGCAATTTCAAGCTCCATTGCCTTTAATACTATAATTAATGAAGAGGATGTTTCAATATTTTCTATGAGAACTATCCAAAAGTGCGACATAGAATATATTGTTGGTAGGCTCGGTAAAACCGTGCGCTACCTTGGCTTTGGCATTAATAACGGGGACAGCGCTTCCGTTTTTGTTGAGCCTGCAATTCTTTCCTACAAGGCGCCCGAGTCCAATGTTTGCAAAAACTTTAATATGATTACCCTGTTCGGTAACAGTGTTGGCAGGCTCTCCTTCTTCGGTCAGGGCGCAGGCAAGTACCCAACAGGTAACGCCCTTGCCCAGGATGTTATTGACATTGTTAGCGGCTCGTGCGAGCTTTCCTTTAGCCCCTGTGAGCTTAAGGTTGACAACGGCAGCCACAAAAGGCAGTACTACATCAGAACCAAGGCGCACCTTGAGGGCGAGTTTATTGAAAGCGCTGAAAAAATCGGCGCAAACAACCACATTATTACAAAGCCTATGAGTGTTAAGCAAATTCACACCCTGTCTAAGGCAATTTTGGTAAGCGATTCAAGCTCCTTCTTTGCAGGATTTGAGGAGTAAGTTTTAAGGAGATATTATGTTAAAGGTATTAAAATTCGGCGGTTCATCCTTAGCCTCTGGTGAAACCTTCGAAAAGGTAAAGAAAATTGTTGAGGCTGACTCATCCCGCGCCATCGTTATCGTTTCCGCGCCGGGCAAGCGCCATTCCAAGGATATGAAGGTTACCGACCTTTTGTATCTCTGCCAGGCGCACATTAAGTACAATGCTAACTTTGACCACCTCTTTGAGGAGATTAAGTCAAGATATCAGGCAATTTACGATTACTGCGGCTTAAAGCAGGATTTGAACAAGGAGTTTGAGGAGATTTATCCTAAGCTTAACAAGAAAACAAGCGTTGACTACATTGTTTCCCGCGGCGAGTATCTAAACGCAAAGCTTATGGCAGAGTACCTTGGCTACACCTTTGTTGACAGTACAGAATGGCTCTACTTCAACTTCAACGGTAAGGTTGACTTTGAAAAGTCCTATGCTGCCCTTTCCGCAATTATTGAAAAGACAAACAGGGTTGTTATCCCCGGCTTCTACGGTGTCACCCCCGACGGTGCGGTTAAAACCTTCTCCCGTGGCGGCTCCGACATTACAGGCGCTATTGCGGCGGCGGCAGTTAATGCTGATATGTATGAGAACTGGACAGATGTAAGCGGTATTATGACTGCTGACCCAAGAATTGTTGATAACCCAAGACCTATTGAAAATGTTACCTTTGCGGAGCTTCGTGAGCTTTCCTATATGGGCGCCGAGGTTTTGCACGAGGAAACCGTTTTCCCCGTAAGGCAAAAGAACATCCCCCTTTACATCAAGAACACAAACGATATGAATGCCCGCGGCACTCTTATTATGGAGAGCTTTGATGAGGAGGAGGACAAGAAAACCCACTTCATCACAGGTATTTCGGGTAAGAAGAACTACTCAATTATCACCATTGCGAAGAACAGAATGAACGATGAAATCGGCTATGTTCGCCGCGCCCTTGAGGTGTTTGAGCGCTTCTCCATTCCCATTGAGCATATCCCCTCAAGTATTGATAGCTTTTCTGTTGTGGTTGCATCCACACACATTGAAAATAGAATGCACGAGCTTATCTCTGCATTGAACGCAACCGTTGCCCCCGACTCCATTAACATTGCAAACGAGATTAGCTTGATTGCAATTGTTGGAAGGAAGCTCCAGTCCAATATCGGTATTGCCGGTAAGATTTTCACCGCCCTTGGTGAAAACGACATCAACATCCGTATGATTGAGCAGGGCGCTGACGAGATTAACATTATTATCGGTGTTGACGATGCAAGCTTCAAGAAAACTATTAAGGTATTGTACGATTTAGCAAATTAAGGAGAGAAACAATGAAAAAGTATAATGTAGGTATCCTCGGCGCAACAGGTGCTGTTGGCAGAGAGATGATGAATATTTTAGAGGAAAGAAGCTTCCCGATTAACGAGCTAAGGCTCTTGGCTTCCCCAAGGAGTGTTGGCAAGAAGCTTTCATTTATGGGCAAGGAAATTGAGGTTAAGTTAGCTGACGAAAACGCATTTGAGGGTCTTGACATCGTTTTGGGCGCCGCTTCAAACGCGGTTGCAAAGCAGCTTGCCCCTGCAATTGTTAAGGCAGGCGCGGTTTTCGTTGACAACTCAAGCGCATTCCGTATGGTTGACGATGTTCCCCTTGTAATTCCCGAAATTAACGCAGAGGATGTAAAGAAGAATAAGGGCATTATTTCCAACCCTAACTGCTCCACCATTATTACCCTTGTGGCTGTAAACGCAATTAACAGCCTATCCAAGATTAAGGGTATGGTTGCCTCCACATATCAGGCAACAAGCGGTGCAGGAGCTGAGGGTCCTGTCGAGCTTCGCCAGCAGGAAAGCGCGCTTGTTAACGGCGGCGACATTGAGAGCAAGGTTTTCCAGTACCAGATTGCAGAAAATGTTATCCCACACATTGGCGGCTTCCTTGACAACGGCTTCACCGCTGAGGAAATGAAGATGCAGAACGAGGGTAGAAAAATCCTCCACTTGCCTGAATTAAAGGTTACCTGCACCTGCGTAAGAGTTCCTGTTGTTCGTTCCCACTCTATTTCCGTTACCGTTTTGACAGAGGATAAGCTAACTGTTGAGCAGGTAAGAGGCGCAATTGCAGGCGCAAAGGGCGTTAAGCTTTACGATGACGGTGAAAAGCGCGAATATCCAATGCCACTTGTTACATCGGGACAGGACATTGTTTATGTTGGCAGAATTAGAGAGGACCTTGTATTCGACAACGCAATTACTCTTTGGTGCTGCGGCGACCAGGTTAGAAAGGGCGCGGCAACAAACGCAATTCAAATTGCCGAGGTTCTTATTAACGAATAAGTCAAAAAGCGTGCTAAAAATAGCACGCTTTTTTGTATATAGAAAACCACGCGATAGTCGCGTGGTTCAAAAGAGGTTAACCGATGAGTAGAAATAAAGAAAAAATAATTTGAAAAAATAAGGTGTGCAAAGCCTCCATCAGAGAGGGAGGGGGACCGCTTGCGGTGGAAGGAGTTGACCCCTCCGAAAACTAACTAAACAAAATGAATAGAGCAAAAACGCTCCCTCAGTCAGCAAAGCTGACAGCTCCCTCCACCGATGGAGCCTACAAAGCCATTTATGGCAAGGCGTAATAATTGCGTGAC
>JAFTMJ010000049.1 GCA_017452475.1 Clostridia bacterium
ATAGCCTTTTCCTCTATGATTTGGAGAAACTATGAATTCTTGTATTGTGAACACATTATCCGGAGCTTTAGCTAAAGCAATAACAGCAATTGGCTCATTTTCAATTAGAATAGCCTTGCACCAAAAGTTGCTTTCACCAAGTTCGTTATACCAATATGTATAAAAATCGTTAAAGCCATCTTCACAGCTTGTATATTTAATCGCCTCTTTGTCAAGAAATGCTTCTATCTTTTCTATATATTCATATTGAACGAAAGCAATTCAATAGAATTTAATGTTTAATGGGTGAGCAATATGCCCACCCATCATTTTTATTCCATGACAACTATTGATTCAGGGCAAGGATAACCTAAATCACGAGGATGAATTCCTTTACTTATCGCTTCATAAACAAACATCATAGCACCGGGACAATATGGCATTAAGAGCTTATGCTCAGGAACGCTTTTAAGATGCTGTGGCACTTGCTTTCTGTGAGTTTTATAATAATCTAGCATAGGTTCCTCAATTCTAATAGCAAATTTTTGAGCTGCTTTCTCACAGATATCCCAAAAAGTCTTTTCTTGCTCGTGGGTAATACAAGCTACTTTCAATTTTAATTCACCATTTTCTTCCTCTATAAAGCCGTTTTCCTTAAACATAGGAATTGCCTTTAATGTTCTTTCGTCTAAATCAACCATGCTTGGCGAAATTTTGTTTTTAATCAAGCAAAACAGCTTTAACATATTGCTTTCGTTTTCTTGAATAGATGCAAAGCCATCGGCAAATTTGCTTTCACACGGATAAAGCGAGGTTTCATAGTTATAAAAGCATAAATCGTACTTATCAAGATAATTTTCAAGTCTTGTCCGTCTTTGCCCCGACATTAAATACTCTTCTTTTCCTTTTCTATTCTCGGGTATTTTATAATCATGAGGATATATAGTTCCAAAGGCTATCCACTTACCGCCATTAGGTCTATCCGGGAAAATCTGTGGTGGAAGGGTTTTATCGCAAAGTCTAAGTCCTTCACAAGCTATATGAATTAACATATACCTTTCCAAAGGCAGTGAATAAAATTCAGTCTTTTTAAGTTCATCTATCGCTTCTTTTACAGGCTCTACATATGCTTCGATATATTTTTCAGCAAAAGCTTCTTGCTCCTTAATATATTTTACATAATCCTCAGCGTGATAAATAATAAAATCCGTGTAAACCTTACCATCGCCCATTTGCTTCATAAGCTCACCTTCAAGTAGTTTCTTTATAATAGGCTCGCAATAGGCGGTTGCAACTCCAATTTTCTTTGATAAATCGCTTATACTTATTGGTCTTTCATATGCAAGTATAAGTAAATTTTGCGCCAATATATTTTCATCATCACAAAGTGACATAGGCTCATCGTTGAGTCCGAGTCTTCCGCTGTTTCTTAATATAAGTTTTTGTGGCATATAACTGTTTTCTGTGTAGCTTTTCATATCTTCAAACCCTTTCTTTAATTGTTTTCTGCCAAAATCCAAACGACTCTTTACAGTTCCCTCACATAAGCCAAAAGCTTTTGCTATGTCTTTAACGCTTTCTCCATAGAAATAATGTTTTACAATAATCTCTCTGTAGGATTTAGAAAGATAAGCAACCTCTCGCCTTATAGCCTCCCTGTCTTGTTCATTGATAATATTTTCAATAAAATCATCATTGTCTATAATATCAAAACCATCAGCTATAACGGTTGTTGGTAGCTTATATTTTCTTCTTAAAAGCGAATAGTGTTTTCTATTTAAAATTGTTAAAAGATATGCTTTGGGATTTTCTATAACTCCGCCACTCTCTAAATGCATAATTGCAGAAAGAATAGTTTCGCTTGTCAAGTCCTCGGCATCGAAGAAGTTATTGCATTTTTTCATTGCAATTGACAATATATAATCTATATGCTTAGTAATTTCATCGTATGGCATTTTGTACCTCTTTTTTGAAAGCTTTCACCTATATAGTCGCAGAAATAAGGATTGGGTTTGATGCTTTTACAAATTTATTTTACTACATATTTGCAATCAATTCAATAATATTTGCTTAAGTTCAAGCGAGTGCCGAAATTGACACTCGCCATTCTTATTTTTTGCATTGTTCTACCCAAAGTTTCCAACGATTGTCTTTTGAAATCTTTTCTTTAACCTCTTTATAATCGGGATTTGCCCACATTGGCCAATCATTCGGAAGATTTTTTGCAAGGCTTCCGCTTTCGCTAAAGCTTTCAGTTCTGCATTTTGTATTTCTTAACAGCATAGATGTGTAATGCTTGCTTGGGTTTAATGCAAAGTTGTCATATTTTTTCGCTTGTTCAAACGCTTTGTCAAGAGAAATAAATGACTCATCCTCGTATCCTTTTTCATATTGCAATCTTGATAGATAAAGATACAGATAGCATACCTCTCTATGATATATTCCCAAGAAGCCATCCTCTGCTAACAATTCAAAATTAAAAATTGCTCCCTTTACCTTTTCAATAGGCATATCGGTATCAAAATTCGATTTATTACTTACGATGTCGTAAATTATCTGCTCGGCAAACATATACGCAAGTTCAAGTAAGGAGTCACCCAAGTATCCTGATTGCTGTTTACCATCAGTTGACAAAGAAAGCATTATTTCTTTGCTATAACGAATTTGTGGCAATGTGCTTGATAAGTTAATAGCTTTTTGATATTCACCTGTATTTCTATAAAGCATAATCAAGTTATATATTGAATTTGATTTTATTTCGTTATTTGAAGTATTTAACACAAGTGTTTCAAATAATACTTTCGCTTCGTTCCAATATTCATTTGATTTTTCTGTATCAAAGCAATATACAATGTTACCATTTTTGTCATAGTCTTGCCACTCGGTATGTCGCTGCCATCCTGTATCGTTCAACACGCAAGCTAATTTATGCATTATTCTTTCGTTTGCAGGAAATTCTGCCAAGCCTGTACGAAGCAATAAAATACACTCGTCAAGATTTATGTCATCACGCACATTTTGAGAGGCAAGAAGCTCCACTTTACTTAAAAGGTCATCTATTTTCTTTTCTCTTTCGCCATAATATCCAAACAGCTCATCAATAGACACTCCGAAAAAATTCGCTATTGATGGCAACAAATCAATATCCGGGTCTCCTGTGCAATTCTCCCATCTTGAAATTGCCTGAGCGGTAATTCCCAAAGCATTTGCTAATTCATCTTGTGTTATCTTATTCTGCTTTCTTAAAAGCTTTATTCTTTCGCCGATTCTAATGTTCATAGTGAACCTCCAAAAATTATTTTTGTAAGCTTACAATTACATTATAATCTGCCACAAACCAAAAATCAATTATCAATTAGTTGTTAAAAAATCAACAGTTGCTTAACATCATATTTGATACAACGGAGCGTGGATTTGTATTCTTCGTTTGTTTTGTGGATTTTGTGTTTTTTGTATGATATACTTAAGGTACAAAGCATAAAGGAGATATAATTATGGCTATGACTTTTGGACAAAGGCTTAAGGCTTTTCGCAAAAATGAGGGTTGGACTCAACAGGATTTAGCTGATATGATTAGTGTTAGCACACAAGCTATTTCCAAATGGGAAACTGATGCAGGTATGCCTGACATTTCACAAATCGTTCCACTATCACGAGCATTAAATGTTTCAACGGATATTTTGCTTGGTGTTGTTGATGATAATGACACGAAAGAATTTGAAAAGATATACAAAAGGTGTATGGAAATAGAAACACTCAGCCCTTGCAAATGGCCTCCGGAGCCAAAAGAGGCTGAAAAGGGCTTTCGCTTAATGTATGATTATTTCTGCACACATCCTACAAATCCTAAAGCTGCAAAATATCTACTTGATATGGCAGAGCTTTACTTTGGAAAGCTTGATATTTTTGATGAAGCCACTACTATTAAGGAATGTGAGCGCTTCGCTAACTGCATTTTTAGATTTAGTGATGATGCCGATTTACACGCAGAGGCAAGATTTTTGATTGCTTCCGTGTATATGCGTATAGGACAAAAAGAAAAAGCAAATAACGCTCTTTTAAAAATGCCATTTAAGTATGGTGATAGAGCTTATTTCTCTGCCGAGGTTGCAAAGCTTGGTGGAGATTATGCAAGTGTTGAAAAATTCTGCAAGGAAAGCTTTACCTATCGTGCAAGATTTTTAATTAAGAGCATTTCTCTTGTAGCATCTTTGCCTAACAAAACCATTCAAGAACAAATCGAACTTGAAGAATATATGCTACGCATTATAAATGCACTTTTATCGGGCGGAGATTACCTTCCTTTTAACCAAGTTTATCAAAAATTAAGATTGCTTTGCGGGCTTATCAGTAAGCATTTGAAGCTCGGAAATGAAGCTCGTGCAATCGAGTGTTTTGATGAACTAATCGAGGCTTCAAGAGCTTATTTAGAGTTTGCAAATAATGGCTCAAAAGGCTCTTGCTTAATGCTTAACGATGATGGTTTAGATAGATATTCAAAAGCCGACCGTTTAAAATATCAGCAAGAAATGGCAAAAGATTGTATTAGAATTACAGTTAACGAATGTAAAGAACTTGAGAACGAACAGATTCAGAATCGTATTAATAAAGCCTTGAATTTGTTGCAAAAATATGGTTTATAAGTTAAAAGCGAGTGCATCACGCACTCGCTTTGATATTTAGTGTTTGATTTCGGTAAAGCCGATTTTGCGGCGAACCTTGGACATTGTGCGGCGGGCATTTTTGTATGCCTCCTCGGCGCCCTGCGCCATTACCTGCTCAAGGTATGCTTTATCTGCCATTAGGCGGGCAAACTCCTCACGTACGGGCTGAAGGTTGTCGGCGCAAGCCTCGCCAACTGCAAGCTTAAATTCGCCGTAGCCCTTGCCTGCAAACTCCTTCTCCGCCTCTTCTATTGTCTTGCCTGTAAAGCAGCTGTAAATGGTAAGAAGATTGGAAATTCCCTCCTTGCCCTCCTTGCCGAAAACAATTTCGTTGCCGGAGTCGGTAACCGCCCTTTTAAACTTCCTTATAATATCATCCTTGGAGTCAAGAATTCTAACAACCGCATTTTCGTTAACATCGGACTTAGACATTTTCTTTGTTGGCTCCTGCAGGGACATTATCTTTGCGCCATCCTTGGGAATATATCCGTCGGGCACAACAAAGGTTTCGCCGTAAACCTGGTTAAAGCGGTTTGCAATATCACGGGCAAGCTCCAAATGCTGCTTTTGGTCCTGACCCACAGGCACAAGCTCCGTTTGGTACAGAAGGATATCTGCCGCCATTAGGGCAGGATATGTAAACAAGCCTGCGTTAATGTTGTCAGCATTCTTTGCGCTTTTATCCTTAAACTGTGTCATACGGGAAAGCTCACCGAACATAGTATAGCAGTCAAGCATCCAGCCAAGCTCTGCGTGCTGTGGCACATGGCTTTGAACGAACAGGGTGTTCTTTTGCGGATCAAGACCGCACGCCATATAGAGGGCTAAGGTTTCGTACGTTCTGCGCCTTAGCTCTGCGGGCACCTGCCTTACTGTAATTGCGTGCATATCAACAACACAGTAGTAGCAATGGTATTCATCCGAAAAGGCACTGAAATTTTTGATAGCGCCCAAATAGTTTCCAATTGTCAGGTTTCCTGACGGTTGTACACCTGAAAAAACAACCTTTTTGTCATTAAACATAATTCTCTCCTTTATTTTCACGGCGAGGTACAAAAAATAAGCCCAAGCATCCAAAAAGGATACTTGGGACGAATAAATCGTGGTACCACCCAAATTTGTTCTCTTACGCATACTAACATATGCTATGCCGATAACGGTGCATATCCGTCAAGACCTACTAAGGTTCAGCCCTGCCCTCAAAAGCCCATTCACAATGCGTCCTGTAATGCAATTCCACCCCCTGCATCTCTCTTTGACATTTTCGCAATGCTACTATTCTTTTTCAACGGTTTACCTGTATATATTAGCATATTTGTTCTCCGTTGTCAACTGTTTTTTCTTTTTTATAACTAAGATATACTGTTTTTGCCACAAAGGCTATTAAGGGCGCGAAAACAAGCCCGATGAGCCCTGCCAGCTTTAGCCCTGCGTACATTGCAAACAGGGTTATTAAGGGATGCACCTCCATTTGCGCGCTGACTATTTTGGGCTCTGCATATTGCCTCACGATATAAATTATAGCAAACAGAACAATTAAACCAATGGCTAAGGCGCGGTTGCCGCCGATGAACAGTACAACCGACCAAGGTATTAACACCGTGCCAACGCCAAGAATAGGCAGAATATCCACCACGGCAATGATTATGGCTAACACAAAGCTGTTTTTTATGCCCAAAATCAAAAAGCCCGAAAAAAGCTCCGCAAAGGTGATTAGCAAAAGCAAAATATAAGATTTAATGTACCTCGACACAACCAAAACTATGTCATTTTTTATTTGCGGCGCCCTTTTGGCAACGGATTTCGGCAGCATAGAAGTGATTTTTTTGCCTATTTTGTCATAGTCCTTCGCAAAGTAAAACAGTGACAGAAAAATAACTATAACTGTTACCATAATTTGCGGTATTGCGGCAATTACATTGGCTATTTTGGAGGTTAAGCTTATGCTTAAGCTTTTAACCCCCTCCGTTATCATTTCTCTTACTAAGGAATACACGCTTTCGTTTGTAATTTTACTTAAAAACGGCACCTTTTCCTCAATTTTCACTATGAACTCAAAAATCTTTGTTATATAGTTTGTTTCCTTAGATAAATTCTCGGTTATGCTGTCAAAAATGTTGCCTGCCTGGTTGACAATGGCTATTAGCATAAGTACTATTCCCGTTATTACAAGTGTAGATACCAAAAGCAGGACAAAAAGGGTGACAAACAGCTTTGATGCCCTTGTTTTTTTGCAAATTTTATATATTAGCGGGCGTACAAGAGACACAATAAAATATGAAAGTAAAAAAGGCAGCAAGATTGGTAGGGCATATTTCAAAAATACAAAAACCAAAAGAATGGCTATTGCAGCAGCAAAAAAGGCATATATGACTTTCTTATATTTCTCCACTATATCACCTCACAGTAAAATTATATTTCGCAAATTTTAATAATATTAAACATTATATTTGACATTTAAGCCACATTCTGCTAAAATATATGTATCAATTTTTTGTGAGGTATTATTATGGTAAGAATTGAAATGGAAAACGGCGGCATTATCGACATCGAGCTTTACGAGGACAAGGCTCCTATAACCGCCGCTAACTTTAAAAAGCTTGTTTCTGAGGGCTTTTATGACGGACTTATTTTCCACAGAGTTATAGCAGGCTTTATGATTCAGGGCGGCGACCCAACAGGCACCGGCATGGGCGGCTCAAGCAAAAACATTAAGGGTGAGTTTGCAGTTAACGGTGTAAAGAATGAGATTTCCCACGAGCGCGGTGTTATTTCTATGGCAAGAAGCCAGAACTACAACTCAGCCTCCTCCCAGTTCTTTATTATGCACGCAGACGGCAAGTTCTTGGACGGTCAGTATGCCGCTTTCGGAAAGGTAATTTCCGGCATGGAAACGGTTGACGAAATTGCAGGCGTTAAGACCGATATGAGGGACAGACCTGTTATCGATATGAGAATGAAAAAGGTTACTTTAATCGAAGAATAAGCTTTATAACAGAAAAAACGCTACACAGGGTAGCGTTTTTTTGTTTATAGCTCTGTTTTAGGCATTTGCCTATCGAGCCAGTGGTTAGAGATTTTAGACATTTGCCTATCATTTGGCTTATAGCTTCTTCCAAGGGGTTAGCTTGTCTCCCTTTACCATAATGGCTTTTTTTGCAACCCTTGCAACGGGAGTGTCAACATATCGGTCAGAATAGAACTCGTCTATTTCCTCGCCGGGATATCTTTCATTAAAGCGAATAACCTTTTCTTCACCAATGCAGTTTTCACCGTTGAAAAGACCTGTTTTGGTATCTACCCTTGTTGCCATCATACCGTGCACACCAAGCTCACGGCAGATAGGCTCAAGCAAAAACTCGGGGGATGCGGAGATGATAACGTCAGTGGGCTGCTTCATATCCAAGTACCATTTTTTAATTTTTTTGTTGTTTATCCTCCAAAAATCAGACACTGCCCCTGCCAAATCATCAATTTTTGATACTATCGCAAAAAGCTTTTGCTTAAATGTCTTTTTCTTTACTATTCTTAAGCCAAAGCCTGCGCCGTACCATAAAATTGATGGGATATGGCGCCTTGTTTTCGGAAACCTTTTAAAGCAGTAGAACACAAAATCACGGGTGCTGTCGCCGTCATAAATTGTGCCGTCCCAATCAAATACATTCATTTCCAACCTCTTTCCCTTGAAAAAAGCTGCTTATTCGGCAGCTTTTTCCTCAGAATCTATTTTTGTAATCTTTACTTCCTCAATGCGCTTAGTGCCGATTTTCTTAATTTCAAAGCCCAAGCCGCCGTACGCAAAGTAGTCACCAACCTGCGGGAAGGATTCAAGCTCCTTCATTATAAATCCGTTCAAGGTTTGCGGCATATCCTCCTCGTCGGGAACTGAAATTTCGAATTTCTCAAAGAAATCGTCAAGGTCGGCTGAGCATTTAACAATGTAAGAGCCGTCGGGCATTTCCTTGTAGTCGTTTACAACCTCGTCATGCTCATCCCAAACATCACCGATAAGCTCCTCAATAATGTCCTCCATTGTAACAAGACCCATAGTACCGCCGAACTCGTCAACAACGATTGCCATATGGCACTTTTTAGTCTTTAGAACCTGCAAAAGGTCTGCAATTTTAATATGCTCAGATACATGAACAGGCTTTTGAAGATGCTTGGTGATTGTTTTATTATTATTGTGATATGCAATAAAGAAATCCTTTTCGTGCAAAATACCGATAATATCATCCATATCCTCGCCGTAAACAGGTAAACGGGAATATGCATTTTCAATAAAGGTCTTTGCAATATCCTGTATACTATCCTCCTTGGAAATTGCGCAAATATCCACACGGGGTGTCAAAATATCTCCCGCGCACACATCGTTAAACTCAATGGCGGAACGGATAAGGTTACCCTCCTCCTCCTCGAGGACACCGCCCTCCTCAGCCTCGTCAACAATAGTAATAAGCTCATCCTCAGTAAAGGATGCTTCCTGCTCCTTTGACTTAAAGATCTTATGTATGAGCTTACTCCAGCCGCCGAAAATAACGCTAAAGGGTGTTAGTATAATCACAAAAAACTTAATAACGGGCGCTAACGCAATTGCATAGCTGTCCGCATTTTCCTTTGCTATAACCTTCGGTGTTATCTCACCGAAAATCAAAACAGCAACGGTAATTACAATTGTTGAAACAGTTGCCGCCAAGGACTCATTGCTAACAATAACATCCATAAAGAAGATTGTTGCAATTGAGGAAAGTGCGATATTAACTATGTTGTTACCAATCAGAACAGAGTTCAAAAGCTTATCATATTTACTTTCAAGCTGAATAACAAGCTCCGCCCTTTTGTTACCGTTTTGCGCCAAGTTCTTAACCCTTATCTTATTGAAGGTGGAATAAGCCATTTCAATAGATGAAAAAAGGAATGAAAAGGCAAGCAATGCAATCATTGCGATTAGCAAGCCAACATTGAGCTTGGGTGCGGGAATACTTAAAAATGTCAAAATAGTATTAGGATCAGGGTCCATTATTGTATAAGTCCTCCATAAATTAATTATGACCATTGTAACATAATATTATATATTTGTCAAGGGGAACGAGCTTTTATCACAAATAATTAACTTTTTAAAGTCAAAAAATATGAAAAATCAGACACAGGGTCAAGCTTTTTATAAATACCTTTTGCAAAGAGCATCTACTCTTTCGTTTTCCTCTTCACTCATCAAACAACGGTATTTTTCAATATAAGCCTTAAGAGCAGTTTTGTTAATCTCTCTTGGCTTTTTGCCAACTGTACGCTCAAAGTTCTTGTAAACAATGTCCTCTATCGTTTCATTTGGCAGCTTCATACCCTTGTTCACCCTATCTGCAAAGCCTTGGAACTCGTCATCGGTTGCAAGATATCTATATACCCTGTCCATAAGCCAACAAAAGTCGTGGGTGGGATATGGGAAGGTTGTGTCTGTTCCCAATTGAATTCGCTTTGAATACTTAGTAAAGAACTCCTTGTAATACTCACGGTTATTATCAAAGGCGGTGTACATTTCTCCACCCGGGGTAATGTCAACGCCCATATTGGGGTACTTTGAAAACAACTCATCCAGTATTTCCGGATGGTAGGAATAGAAGAAGAAATGTGCAAAATTCACACACAGGTTAGGGTGTTTTTCCAAAACACGGTTGATTTGGCGGTACACCTCCTCGTTTGATGCGTAGGTGCCGTCAGCATATGACCAGCCCCGCTCTATCATTTCCTTTGTTGCTAGGGCAGGCGACCAAAACTCCTCGGGATCGTTAACGTGGAATATAAGGTGGGTGCCATCCTTTTCAAGCTCGGCAAAAAATGGGTCGAACAAATCACAGGACAGGTCCTTGCCCACAAGCTTGTGTAGGCTGGGCTTGCCCTCAAGCATTTTCATACCGTCAAAGCCAATTTCCATAAGCTCCTTATACTGGGTTACAAAATCCATGCCCTCGGGCATTTTGTCAGGGGCGGGGTACTCATTATATATAAGTCCGCCGTGGGCAAATGCATTTTTGTGAGCAAGCTTGTAAAAGGCTATCATTATATTATTTGATACATTTCTTTCTTTTCCCGATGGCAGGGATGCTATGTTAACCGCGTGCAATCCCATATTTTCAATATACTCATCGAAGCCGTCAATAAAGGACACACCGTCCTTATTTTCCCACGCCTCAATGTGAAGGTGGCTATCTATTACCTTGTGCTTTACTCTTTCAAATTCCATAATTATCTCCTATCCTATTCTTTTTAAATCTCCTATTAAATCAATACCGTAAAATATAAGTACATTCCTTACCACCGCATTTACAAGCAAAATACCGATTGCAACAAAAATCAGCACGTATTTTTCTCTTTTAAAATATTCCGTGTCACCCTTCTTAATTGCCACAAATGCGCGTATGTCATAGTAAATGTACAGTATAGCTGCAATTGGAACAGCCACATTATATTTTACAGCAGATATAATATCAAGCCTTAGCAGTGCAAAAAATGACCGTGTCCCCCCACAGCCGGGGCAGTAAAGATGAAATGCTTCAAAAAAGGCGCATTTGTCCATACCGCTTTGCTTAAGTATGAAGCTGACCGCCACAAATATTATGGCAGACAGAGCAAAAACGCCATTGACAATTAAGAAATTCTTATATTTTCGCATTTGTGTCTTCACCTCCATTTAATTTTACCATATTTTCACAAAATTTCAACATATTTTTATAAAAGTATTGAAAAACTTTTCCTTGTATGTTAAAATATGCTTAACAAATTATACGGAGGGTTTTGATATGAATGAAAGTTTTGACAACGAGCTTAAGCCTAAGGATAGCAAGCTTTTAGGTGCTCTCTGTCTTGCCGCCGGTATTCTTAGCATTGTGATTTGCTGCTTTTTTGAATGGGTCGGCTTAATTTTTGGCATTATCGGCATTGTTTTATTTATCATCAACAGAATTGTAAACGGTAAGCAAAACGGCTTGGCAATCGGCGGTCTTGTTTGCGCAATTATCGGCGTTGTTCTTTCAACTGTTGCAATCATCATCGTTTTAGCAATGAAAGATTTTATCTTAGAGCTTGAAGCTGAGCTTGCCAAGGTTGGCTATAATGTTAATATGATTTAATCAATTTACCGCATTTCGCAAGAAGTGCGGTTTTTTGTAATATATCCGCCCCCTTATGAATATGCTTTAGTAACAAAACAACCGAAAGGGACGGGTATTATAATGAATTTGTACGAGGATATTGCGAAAAGAACCAATGGGGAAATCTACCTCGGCATAGTGGGTCCTGTAAGAAGCGGCAAATCCACCTTTGTTAAAAGATTTATGGACTCTATTGTTATCCCCAATATTGAAGAAGGCTATAACAAAGAGCGCGCCACCGACGAAACGCCCCAAAGCGCCTCCGGCAGGACAATTATGACAACGGAGCCGAAATTTATCCCCGATGAGGCGGTAGCTGTGCGCATTGGAGACAGCAAGATGAAGGTGCGGCTCATAGACTGCGTTGGATATATGGTTGAGGGTGCCATTGGCGACAAGGAGGACGGAAAAACAAGGATGGTAATGACACCTTGGGACAAGGAGCCGATGGAATTTGAGCGCGCAGCGGAAATTGGCACGCAAAGGGTCATTAAGGAGCATTCAACTGTAGGAATTGTAGTTACCACCGACGGCACAATAGGGGAAATCCCAAGGGAAAGCTACATCCCTGCCGAGGAACGAGTAATTCAGGAATTAAAGGCGCATAATAAGCCCTTTGTTATCGTTCTAAATTCAAGTAACCCATCCTCAAGTGAGGCACAGGAGCTTGCACTGAGCTTGGAGGAAAGGTACGGCTCCACAGTTGCCTTGGTAAATGCATTAGAGCTGACACAAGAGGACTTTGACGGCATAATTGAGTTGCTTTTAGGTCAATTTAATATAAATGAAATCAAGCTTTCATTCCCTAAGTATCTCTCCTCCCTCGAAAAGGATCATTGGCTATGGAGCAGCCTCCTTGACACCTGTAGGCTTTCACTTAACGGTGTTTCCAAAATCGATGATATAAAATGTTACGCAAAAAAGCTTGAGGAAAACGAAAATGTTTACGGCGAACCAAAGGTTAGCTACGATTTAGGCAGCGGCGAAGCTATAATTGAAATTGAGCTTTTGCCCCAGCTTTACTACAATATAATGAGTGAAATATGCGGAATTGACATTAAGGATGATGAGGAGCTGTTCCTAAATATAAAAAGCCTTTCTGAGATTAAGAAGGAATTTGACAAATATAAGGAAGCAATAGATGAGGTTAACGCAACAGGCTACGGTATTGTTTTGCCAAGTGCAGAGGATATGACCTTAAGCGAGCCTGAAACAATGAAGCAGTCAGGCAGCTACGGTATTAAAATCAAGACAAATGCCCCATCAATCCATATGATTAAAGCGGATATTGAGGCGGAGGTTAGCCCCATAGTGGGAACATTGGAGCAGGCGCAGGAAATAACGAGATTTATGCTTGAGGAATACGAGGAGGACCCAAAGCACCTTTGGGAATTCAATATGCTTGGCAAATCCTTATATGAGCTTGTAAGTGACAGCTTAGGCGCAAAGCTGAGCCACATTACCAAGGAATCCCGCACACGCTTGTCAGACACTTTGACAAGAGTTATAAACGAAGGCTCTAACGGTCTTATTTGCATTATTTTATAGAAAAAGCCCCAAAATGGGGCTTTTATTTATAACATTTACTCACTTGTACAACTGTTCATATAATAATATTACAATTTTCGGTTTAAATGTTACATAGTTTGTTAAACTAAAGCTTTATTTTTTCAATGAAATCCAATGATAGCTTCAAGCAACCCTCTTCATTTGGATGTCCACCATAAATTGCGTGTTCCTTTTTTGGCGCCTTGTCCCCCCATATGGCAACCACATCATATACCTCGGTAATCTTAGATAAATCGTTCAAAATGAAAGAGTTTATGCTCTGCCATTTTTCCTTAGTTTTTTCATCATAGTCGAAGGGAGGAACAGTAAACAGTATTGTCCTTATCTTGTTATCCTGCAAAATACGAACTATGGTTTCAAGGTTGCACTTGATCTCAGTTGCGCTATATCCGCTACCCAAGTCATTAACACCCAAGCAGATTGTAACCGCATCCATTTGCTTAGCCTTGTTTAGCCAAGAGCCGTTTGAGGCTGCATCCGATGCTCTTGCAAAGCCTATGCCCAAATTCCAATATGAATATTTCTCACCCACTGCCTCTGCGATTTTTGCATTCCAGTGTGCGTATGAATTCATTTCAACGCCTATACCCTCTGTAATGGAGTCACCTAAAAAGCCTATTTTCTTTTCCACTTGTCTCATACAACCTACCATACAAGCAAGCGGAGTTTGCTTCGTCTCAACCCATTTGCCACCAATCAACCTAAAGGTTGGCACAATAATTTCCTCAAAATAAGGTATTTCAGTGCCTGTAAATGATATTTCCAAGCACAAATAGTCGTTCTTTTCGCACTCTATTGTAACCGAGTCAGAGAAAAATATTTCCCCGGAAATAATATCCTTTTGCGTTTTTTTGTTGAAGGTTAGCTGAGTATTTGACACATAATCGCAGCATGACAAATCAGCCGTATCACCCTTAACTACCATTACAGATGCGGAATTTATTGTCCAATTTGCGCACACCTTATTTACCTTGCAGTAGCTACCGTCGGCAAAGGTGCTGTCGATTACATTCGAAAACATAAACGAGTATTCGTATTTTCCGCCTGCGTAAGCCTTATAGAATACGCGTCCAAGCTGCTCAGTATTGTCAGACATAAAATAGCTTTGATTGCTGCTTCCCGCTAAAGTATTTGAAACATATTTTTTAAAGTAATTATTCATTGTTCGCTCCTTAGCCAAAAGGTTCCATTATAACACGCCTTAAAAAGCGATACATCGGCACCTTTCGGCACATAATGCCTCGAATTTTTTTACTACCTATATTGTACACTTTTATCTTAACAATGTCAACAAGACAAGTAAAAAAGAGCTTCCGAAGAAGCTCTTTTTGTTAAAGAGTTAAAGCTGATTAAGCAATGATCTTTGTAACCTTACCTGAACCAACTGTTCTACCACCCTCACGGATAGCGAACTTCAAACCGTCTTCAATAGCGATAGGAGTGATAAGCTCTACGCTGATTGTGAGGTTGTCACCAGGCTTAGCCATGTCAACGTCAGCAGGAAGATTGATGATACCTGTAACGTCAGTTGTTCTGATATAGAACTGAGGTCTGTAGTTTGTGAAGAATGGCTTTGAACGGCCGCCTTCCTTTTCTGTCAAGATATATACAGCACCCTCAAACTTTGTGTGTGGGTTGATGGAACCTGGCTTACAAAGAACCTGACCTCTTTCGATATCAGTCTTGTTTACACCACGGAGAAGAAGACCAACGTTGTCACCAGCCTCAGCGCTGTCCATAAGCTTATGGAACATTTCGATACCTGTGATAACTGTTGTTCTGGACTCGTCTGTAAGACCAACGATTTCAACCTGGTCGTTCATCTTAACTGTACCACGCTCTACTCTACCTGTAGCAACTGTACCACGGCCGGAGATAGAGAATACGTCCTCAACTGGGAGAAGGAATGGCATATCAGCCTTTCTATCAGGAGTTGGGATGTAGGAGTCAACAGCCTCCATAAGCTCGAGAATGCAAGCATACTCAGGAGCGCTTGTATCAGTGCTTGTGCTCATAAGAGCGTTTCTTGCAGAACCACGGATAACAGGAATGTCATCGCCTGGGAACTCGTACTGAGAAAGAAGATCTCTGATTTCCATCTCAACGAGGTCGAGAAGCTCAGCATCGTCAACGTCATCACACTTGTTGATGAATACAACGAGTGCAGGAACGCCTACCTGACGAGCGAGAAGGATGTGCTCACGTGTCTGAGCCATAGGACCGTCTGTACCAGCAACAACGAGGATAGCACCGTCCATCTGAGCAGCACCGGTGATCATGTTCTTTACATAGTCAGCGTGGCCTGGGCAGTCAACGTGTGCGTAGTGACGATTAGCTGTCTCGTACTCAACGTGACGGGAGTTGATTGTGATACCTCTTGCTCTTTCTTCAGGGCAGTTATCGATTTGGCTGTAGTCCATGAACTCAGCGCCGCCGTTCAAAGAAAGTGTCTTTGTGATTGCTGCTGTAAGAGTTGTCTTACCGTGGTCAACGTGACCGATTGTACCAATGTTAACGTGTGGTTTGGTTCTTTCAAATTTCTGCTTAGCCATTTGAATAATCCTCCAAATAAAATATTTTAATTTTTAAAATTAATCGTTGTTACGTCCACGGACCTTAATAATGTCCTCTTGAACGTTCTTTGGAACCTCAGCAAAGTGATCAGGCTCCATTGAGTAGTTACCTCTACCCTGTGTGGATGAACGCAATGTTGTTGCGTAACCAAACATTTCAGCAAGAGGAACCATAGCAGTGATCTGCTGTGCGCCTGCAACAGGCTCCATTGACTGGATCTGTCCACGGCGTGAGTTCAAGCTACCGATAACATCGCCCATGTAATCATCAGGTGTTACAACAACAACCTTCATAATAGGCTCTGTCAAAACAGGATCTGCCTTCTTCATAGCTTCCTTAAATGCCATAGATGCAGCAATCTTGAACGCCATTTCAGAGGAGTCAACCTCGTGGTAGGAACCGTCATAAAGTGTTACCTTAAAGTCAACAACATTATAGCCTGCAAGTACACCTGTCTGAGAAGCAGACTGGATACCTTGGTCGATACATGGGATGTATTCCTTTGGAATAGCACCACCAACAACCTTGTTGATGAACTCGTAACCCTTACCGGGCTCGTTTGGCTCCATAATGATTTTAACGTGACCGTACTGACCCTTACCACCGGACTGACGAACATACTTGTGGTCAACATCAGCTTGTCTTCTAATTGTTTCCTTATAAGCAACCTGTGGCTTACCAACAGTTGCCTCAACCTTAAACTCACGAAGGAGACGGTCAACAATGATCTCAAGGTGAAGCTCACCCATACCTGCGATAATTGTTTGTCCTGTTTCCTCATCAGTGTAGGTCTTAAATGTTGGGTCTTCCTCTGCAAGCTTTGCAAGAGCAATGCCCATCTTCTCCTGACCAGCCTTTGTCTTTGGCTCAACGGCAACTCTGATAACAGGCTCCGGGAATTCCATAGACTCAAGGATGATAGGATGCTTTTCATCACAGAATGTATCACCTGTTGTGGTGTTTCTTACACCGATAACAGCAGCGATATCACCTGCGTAGCAAATATCGATATCTTTTCTGTCATTTGCGTGCATCTGAAGAATACGACCGAATCTTTCGCTCTTACCCTTGCAGGAGTTGTAAACTGTTGTACCGGCTTCAACTGAGCCTGAGTAAACACGGAAGAAGCAAAGCTTACCAACAAATGGGTCAGTCATAATCTTGAATGCGAGCGCTGAGAATGGCTCAGTGTCACTTGAGTGACGAACATCCTCATCGCCTGTATCAGGGTTAATACCCTTGATAGCAGGAACATCGAGTGGTGAAGGCATATAGTCGATAACTGCATCGAGAAGCTTCTGTACACCCTTGTTCTTATAAGAGGTTCCGCATACAACAGGAACAATCTTGTTTGCAATTGTTGCTCTACGGAGAGCAGCCTTAAGCTCTTCGTTAGATGGCTCCTCGCCCTCTAAGTACATCATCATAAGGTCGTCATCTGTTTCGCAAATTGACTCAACAAGGTTAGATCTGTATTCGTTAGCCTTGTCAATGAGATCAGCAGGGATATCTTCAATTCTCATATCCTTACCGAGGTCATCATAGTAAACATCAGCCTTCATTTCGAAAAGGTCGATGATACCCTTAAATGTATCTTCAGCGCCAATTGGCAACTGAATCGGTACTGCGTTAGCATGTAGTCTCTCTCTCATCATTTTTACAACTCTGTAGAAGTCTGCACCCATGATGTCCATCTTGTTAACGTATGCCATACGTGGTACGCCATATTCATCAGCCTGTCTCCATACGGTTTCAGACTGAGGTTCAACGCCGCCCTTCGCACAGAGAACGGTAACAGAGCCGTCAAGAACTCTTAGAGAACGCTGTACTTCAACGGTGAAGTCAAC
>JAFTMJ010000050.1 GCA_017452475.1 Clostridia bacterium
AATTCTTTGTGGTCTTGCCGAAATTCCATGCACCTCAAGGCTATATGAGGATGTTGTGTCCGTTGTTGATGCTTACAAAAAGGGAATTTCTCAAAACGAGTGCTTTGATATGATTCATAAAAAATACGATGAATACACCTCACACGGTTGGTGTCATACCATATCAAACGCTATGATTGTTGTAGCCTCGCTACTATACGGAAATGGCGATTTTGGAAAATCCATCTGTATGGCAGTGGAAACGGGCTTCGATACGGACTGTAACGGCGCAACTGTTGGCTCTATACTCGGTATGATACTTGGATTTGAAAAAATTCCGGAATATTGGAAAAAACCAATTAACGATACACTATACACTTCGCTTTTTGGCATTGAAGCTGTGAAAATTTCCGAATGTGCCAAGCTAACAATGAAGCATATCGCAAAGTTATAAGAGCAGACTTGATTTGGAGACGCATTATGAAGCTATCTAATAAAACTCTGTTTGACTAAGACTATTAAAAAACTGAAATTTTAAGCACGGGCGTTAATAAGTATAATCAAATATAAGAATAAAAAAGGAGAAAAACGATGAAAAAGAAAATACTTTTAATTGCTATGATGGTGGCAATACTAACTTGTATTTTTGTTCTTTCTGTTAGTGCGGAAACAATCACTTACGAGGGGCAAGAAATCGAGCTTGTAAATACGCTTGGCGACCCATCATGGTACACAGGCACAACAGCTACCAAAATTACAGACAAGGAGTCTATCGTTATTTTAAAGGATGCTAACGGTGGTTTGACCGCTTATCCTTCATACTATGTTTTTAGATACTTAATCGAGGGCTCCACCGTTCGTGTAAATTGGGCTGACCAAAACGGAGTTGATTATTCTTTCATAAATGAAAATGATGATAAGAATTATCAAGCAGGAAGCCTATACTATGTGGAGCTTCCATATGGAATAACTCTTTTGACAAATGCTAATCTTTGGGGCGATGGTAAAAAAGAGCCTAACGTAGTAGAGTTTGTTTTCCCCGACTCCGTAACCTTAATTCAAAATAACGCATTTAGTCAAGCAAGTGCGTGCAAAAAGATTACTATGTCTAAAAATCTTAAGACAATAGAAATGTGGTCGTTTTACAATTCGGCAAATCTTGAAACTATTGTTTTCCCAAAGGATTGTGCTGTTGAAAGCATAGACAAGGGTACTTTTAGTGGATGCACAAGGTTAGCAAATATAAATCTTGAAAACTGCACAAGCTTAAAAGCACTTGGCGATGGAGCATTTCAAAGCTGTAGAGCTATTGACAGACTCGCATTGCCTGATTCCATAGAGACAATAGGTTTTCAAGCGCTTTATGATTTAGGAGAAATAGAGCTTGCAAGCGACTATTTGCCAAAGAATTTAAAAAAAGTTGACCAATACTTTTTAAGTGGCTGTAAGTTGAAAAACAACGTATTGTATTTTCCACAGGGTTTTACATCTTTTGACTCAAGATATAGTTTTGTAGGTGGTTTTGAGCCCGAAACATCTTTAACGCTTGTTTTTCTTGGAAAAATGACAAATGTAAATTTATCAGATACTTCGCTTACTACATTTTTAGATTATGGTTCAAAAAAGCCATTGAAGCTGGTATTTGCGCAAAACGAATTCAGTGACCTTTCCGGAGCAGTTGTCCCTACTGTTGATTTTAACGGGCAAAAGGGCTTTATTGCCATATCTAAAGATGGTAGCTCTCTTTATACAAATCAAGAGGGAACACTAACAGTAAGCTTTGAAAACGCAAACTATTACAATCTTACAGGTCTTGGAAACGACGCAAACGGCAATTCTATTTATCTTGCATCAGGTTCTCCAACAGAAATAATATTCTGTGGAGGAGATAGCGTGGAAATAAGCTATACCATAAGATGCAATCATACAGATAAGGGTTGGTACAGATTCCATACCTTAAGCGAAGTGTATGATATAAATGCACACGAGGCAGAGGGTGTACACTATAATGATAGAGTATATCAACAGGGTAATTGTGGTTACGATGAAACAACTACAAACACATGTGTAATTTGTAAGCTTCAAAGCGTAGTAGTAGGCGAAAAGGCAACAGGCAACCATACCTATGAGGACGATTTTAACTGTGAAACTGCACTTGCCTGCGAGGTTTGCCTAAAAACACTTAAGGAAGCGCTTGCACACGATATTAAGACAACGATTTTGTACGAAAAAGGTTATACCGCAGAGGGCTTAAAAACGGTTGCGTGTCAAAATGAGGGATGCAGCCATAGTGAATGTGAGGAAAAAACGAATGCGCTCTTTTCCTGCCTTGGCTACTCAGCTCCTGAAAATGGCAAGGGTGGAATTGCAATTGGCTTTACAGTAAATAATGTAGCCATTGCAGAATATGAAGAAGCAACAGGAAAAACCGTTTCCTACGGCGTGTTTGCAGCTATAAAGGATAGATTAAACGGCGGTGACGTGTTTGAAAACGGCGAAGCAAACGAGTGCGCAATTGTTGTTGATATGACAAAATATGCAACAGCGGCATTTGAAATAAAGATTATCGGCTTCGAAACCGACAACCAAAAGACCGCACAAATCGCTATGGGCGCATATGTTGCTGTAACAGGTGGCGAAAATACCGAATATTCATATATGCAGGATGACACCGAAGGCGAAAAGCTTGGAAATTACTATTTTGTTTCATATGACAGCATAGTAAACTCACTAAGTTAAAAATCAAAAGGACACTCACTCGAGCGTCCTTTTTGTTTTGCCGATAAATTGAATAAAGTAAGGTTAGAGCCCCTGTGACTCTAACCTGATTTTATTAGTACATTGTTATTGTAACCACAGTAGTTACGGTTAATTCGATAAAACAAATCATTAAATTCGCAAAACAATGTATCATTGACAAAAATAAGTGTTTATGTTAAAATTTTAACAGAGTCTCTAAATTTTTTTGGTGACATGCCTGTTTTTGTCTTAAAAACATTGCTGAAGCGTTCAATTGACGCAAAGCCTGTTTTAGTAGCGATTTGCGATATTGTTAAATCACTGTTTATAAGGTACTTTTTGGCATTTTCTATACGCTCATTTATAAGCAAGTTATATGGAGACATTCCTGTTCTTTTTGTAAAAACAGTTGTAAAATGAGAACGGGAAACGCCAATGCTTTTTGCGTATTTTCCTACATCAAACTGCTTGTGATAGTTGCTTTCAATATACAAAACAGCGTTTTTAACAAAATCATCCTTGTCGCCTTTGCTTTCGTCCTTTATTGAATTTAATACATTGAAAAGGGCAAATAGCGTGCCAATGGTTTCTGATATTGAGTTATCAAGCAGCTCTTTTATAGCAAACAGACCACTTTCCTTGTATCGTGGATAAAGGCTTTGAGTGGTTTTTTCCAGAATTGCTCGGGCATCCTTTCCGTTAAAGGCAATCCAATAATATTCACATGGGTCCTGTGAATCGGATTTCATTATGCTTGCCTCGTCGGGTGCGTTTATAAAAGCGTCGCCTTTGGTTAGATGCGCAACTGTGCCGTCGGCTCTAGTAACGCTGATTTTTCCATCTTTAATTAAATGTATAAGATACCTTGGGCGTCCGTTGGGACTCCATGTGTGGTTGGGCTTGGTTTGCTCCCAACCCATTTCTATAACGCAAAATGGCATTGCATTATCGTAGTTTATGTAATTAACCCTTTTCCGACTTTCCACAATTTTTGACATTATAGCCATAACATCACCACCCATTACTATTTTATCACATTGCATATAACAATTCAACAAATTTTTATAAGAGAGGAAACTATTATGAAAAAGAAATTATTCCTAACCCTTGTGATGTCAATGTTTTGCCTTGTGGCTCTCGCCTTTGCAGTGTCCGCAAAAGATGTTGATATTAAAATCAATGATGTTAACGGTAATCCCATTGTTTTGTCTACTGTTGACGGTGATGGCGACCCACTTACCTGGTATCGCGTAACCGAAAAGCCCACCGAGGGGACATATTTTGAATATGTTGACGGCAGTACAACCTACTATATTGTAAGTGTAAAAACAAAGGTCGCAGCATATGTAAGCGACAACTATAGAGTTTGCTATTCCTATCCCGGATTAAATGCCGGTGCATGGAGTGGCAATATAATGGTAGCCAACCTTGACGGACTTACCCACACAGATGGTAAAGGTCCGGAATATTTCAATTTTGTATTTGAGGGTACACCGATTTGCTATGTGTACATTCCCGCCAGTATCTTAGAGCTTAACGGTGCGAGTGGAAACTCCTTTAAGCCTTTGTTTTATGGCTGTGGCAGCTTGATTGAAGTAGAGTTTGAAGCAGGCTCCAAAATAGAAACCCTTTATGGAAACGGATTTTTTAACTGCAAAAAGCTTACTTATATCAAATTGCCCGAAAATCTGAAAACAATCTCTGCCGGAGCCTTTGTTAGTATGAACCCTACACTTGTAGTTCCTAAGTCTGTAACTACCTTTGAGGCATCAAATTGGTCAAGCCCTACGGTTCAATTTACGGGTACTGCAAGCGACCATGCAGACTGGGCATATCAGCCATCAAACATAGAATATGTCGAGCATTGTGATGTATATCACGATGGACAGCATTCGGCTAATGAGGATGATTATGATTGCACAACTTCGCTTTTGTGTGCTAACTGTGGCAAAGAGCTTGCAAAGTCTCAAGATAGCCATAACATAGTAACAGTTTGTGCATATGCAAATGGCTTTTTAAATGTAGGCGTTTATGAAAGCAAATGCCAGAATGCAGGCTGTAATTATGTGGAACAAAGTAAAGAATTAGATGCACTCTTCACTTGCCTTGGCTATTCAGCTCCGGAAAACGGCAATGGTGGAGTGGCTATTGGCTTTACTGTGAACAATGTAGCTATTAAAGAATACACAGAAGCAACAGGCAAAACCGTTTCCTACGGTGTGTTCGCAGCTATAAAGGATAGATTAAACGGCGGTGACGTGTTTGAAAACGGCGAAGCAAACGAGTGCGCAATTGTTGTTGATATGACGATCTACGCAACTGCGGCATTTGAAATAAAGATTGTCGGCTTTGAAACCGACAACCAAAAGACCGCACAAATCGCTATGGGCGCATATGTTGCAGTAACAGGTGGCGAAAATATCGAATATTCATATATGCAGGTTGGAACACCTAACGCAAACGAAAAATACTGCTTTGTTTCTTTTAACGATATTGTAGGAACACCATCAACAAATGAAGATACAGCACAATAAAACAGTTAACGCCAAAAGCACACATTATTTATAATAACAAAAATCCATGTGGAGTAAAATCCATATGGATTTTTGCTTTGGTGGACCAACAGGGACATCGCTCTTGAATTTTTCAAGGCATAATTGCGTATCGTTTGTATGTGCCTTGAAAAATCCTTCGGTCAAGGGGTCCTCAAGCTGAGATTGCGAGGCTTGGGGTTCACGTGCACCGCTAAAAAACATTCCCCGAATGTTTTTCTTAACGCTGCGTTCGAGTCCCTGTATACAGTAATGCAGGCAAATAAAAAAGGCAGGCATAAAACCTACCTTATTTTATTTGGTGGACCAACAGGGACTCGAACCCCGGACCGACCGGTTATGAGCCGGTAGCTCTAACCAACTGAGCTATTGGTCCAAATATATGTGAACTTCGCCACGCATTATATTTTACACATTTATTATACTTTTGTCAATACTTTTTTTCAATTTTTAAAAAAATAATTAAATGCCTTAATCAAATTGACATTTGCTACATTCTATGTTAAAATCTAAGTATTAATAACTCAAAGGAGAGTAGATATGAAAAAGTTTTATATAGGCGCAGCTTACTATCCCGAGCTTTGGGACAAAAGTGAGATAGATAAGGATATTGCCAAGATGAAGGAATATGGAATGAACTGTATGCGTATTGGCGAATTTGCCTGGAGCGCTATGGAGCCAAGCGAGGGTGAATATAATTTCGATTTCTTTAAGTACGTTGTAGACAAGCTTTATGAAAACGGAATTTATACAATTAT
>JAFTMJ010000051.1 GCA_017452475.1 Clostridia bacterium
GGGGTATCAATAATGTTGATACGTGTTGGGTTGTACTGCTGCTCAGAGCCGGACCAAAAGCAAGTTGTAGCGGCGGAGGTAATTGTAATACCTCTTTCCTGCTCCTGCTCCATCCAGTCCATTGTAGCAGATCCTTCGTGAGTTTCACCTATTTTGTGAGTTCTACCTGTGTAGAACAAAATACGCTCAGTAGTAGTGGTCTTACCGGCGTCGATGTGCGCCATAATACCAATATTACGGGTATTTTCAAGTGAATATTCTCTTGCCATCTGTGTTTTTTCCTTTCAAAAAATAAGGGGCGTGGATTAATATCTGTAGTGTTCAAAAGCCTTATTAGCTTCAGCCATTCTATGTGTTTCTTCTTTCTTCTTGAATGCGCCACCCAAGCTATTCTTAGCATCGAGTATTTCGCCTGCAAGTCTTTCAGCCATAGTCTTTTCACCACGGTTTCTTGAATATGTTGTTATCCAACGAAGACCGAGTGTCTGACGTCTTTCTGCTCTTACTTCCATTGGTACCTGATAGTTAGAGCCACCTACACGGCGAGCCTTAACCTCCAATACAGGCATTACGTTCTCAAGAGCTGCCTGGAACGCCTCAAGACCATTCATACCGGTCTTTTCTTCAACGATCTTAAATGCATCGTATACAATCTTCTGAGCAACGCCCTTCTTACCATCAAGCATAATGTTGTTGATAAGCTTTGTTACGAGCTTTGAACCGTAAAGTGGATCCGGCAATACATCTCTTTTGGAAATTTGACCTCTTCTTGGCACTTTACTTCCCTCCTTCATTAAAAATATGATATCATTGGTACTCGAAAGAAATTCTCCCGTCGTGTCCTACAAGTTGCCACTGACATAATAAACATTTATTCAGCTACAAGTTGGGAACTACGATTAAAATTTAACTTTTGTTACCTAACCGCAAATAAGAATTGAATTACTTCTTCTTTGCACGCTTAGCGCCGTATTTTGAACGGCTCTGGTTACGATTTGCAACGCCCTGTGCATCAAGTGTACCACGGATAATGTGATAACGGCAACCGGGCAAGTCACGTACTCTACCGCCACGGATAAGTACAACTGAGTGCTCCTGAAGATTGTGGCCGATACCAGGGATATAGGATGTAACCTCCATACCGTTGGTAAGCTTTACTCTTGCTATCTTACGAAGAGCTGAGTTAGGCTTCTTTGGTGTGGTTGTTGTAACCTTGGTACATACGCCTCTCTTCTGAGGTGCGCTTTGATCAATCGCTTTGTTCTTCAAGGTGTTGAAGCCGGTTTGAAGTACAGGTGTCTTTGACTTGTATGTCTTATCGGTTCTGCCTTGTCTTACGAGCTGATTAAAGGTTGGCATTTCGTTCCTCCTTCTTTAGTGATAAATGTTTATACGTCAGTGCCAAGCGGCACGATGTATCTAATATGCGTGCGAAATGGGCGCAAATATACCTTATTTACGCATTTACACACAACAGTATTATAGCATTTGAATTTTCCAATGTCAAGAATAAGTGTTTTTGACATTGATTTTCTATGTTTTGTACAAAAAACAGCGTGTTTTTCTTCGCATTTTGTTTATTTTTTATGCAAAATTGACGAAAATTTATAGCTTTTTGAACTTTTTCAAGGCTTGTCCCAACCAAATGCTACAATTAATTATATAGGGAGAAATACCGCACAATCCGTGCGGTACTTAATCAATACTTATCGTCGTAGTCGCCCTGAATACCCTTGTCCTTGTTCTTGTTAATGATATCGATAATATCACTGTAATCTTCCTCTTGGATTTTGGGAACAGGCTTAATATCCTCAAGGTCGCCCTCGGCAACAGTGCTTTGCTTAACTGCCCTTGTGTTAGCCTTGTCAAAACCTGTTGCAATAATTGTAACCTTAACCGTATCTGTCAAGGCTTCATCGAAATTAACGCCCCAAATGATATTGGCATCGTGCGCCGCCTCCTCAGTTACCATAGAGGATGCCGCATCTGCCTCATCAAGGCCCACATCCGTCGAAACGGTAATGTTGATAAGAATGCCGTTTGCGCCCTTGATGGAGGTTTCCAAAAGAGGGCTGGCAATTGCCTTCTTCGCCGCCTCAACCGCCTTGTTTGGTCCGCTTGCCTCACCAACGCCCATATGCGCCATGCCCGCCTCCTTCATCACTGAGGAAACATCGGCAAAGTCAAGGTTAACGAAGCCTGCCACATTAATTAGGTCGGAAATACTCTTAACACCGTGCTTCAAAACATCGTCAGCAATGCCAAAGGCATTCATAATTGTTATCTTTTCCTGGGTGAACTCCTTAAGCCTTTCGTTAGGGATAACCACCAAGGAGTCAACATACTTGGAAAGCTCCGCAATGCCGCTGTCAGCCTGGCTCATCCTCCTGTTGCCCTCAAATTTAAAGGGCTTTGTAACGATACCCACTGTCAAAATGCCAAGCTCCTTGGCAATGCGGGCAACAACAGGAGCTGCGCCTGTGCCTGTGCCACCGCCCATACCTGTGGCGATAAACACCATATCCGCCCCTTCAATCGCCTCTCTTATTTCATCGGCACTTTCCTCTGCGCTTCTTAAGCCCATTTCGGGGTTAGCGCCTGCGCCGTTACCCCTGGTAACGCTTTCGCCAATACAGATTTTATTTGCGGCGCCGCACCTTGCAAGAGCCTGCCTGTCTGTATTAATTGCTATAAACTGAACGCCCTTTATATTGGACAAAATCATTCTGTTAACCGCGTTGTTTCCGCCACCGCCAACGCCAACAACCCTTATATCCACGCCTGATTCAAAATCATTATCAAACTCAAACGCCATAACATCCTCCATTTTTTACATTTGCATATCTTTTCATATTAATAATACACTTTTTATTTTACTTTTGCAAGGGTTTTATTAAATATTTTATACGCATCTTTAAACAAATATTGACTTTTTTGTAGAAAAAGAGTATAATATAAGCGTTACACTAATATTTTAACTTGATTTTCGGAGAGATTATGAAAATTTCGTTACTTAAAAAAACTATTATTTTGCTCTGCGGTCTTCTCCTTTCCTTTTTCATTTCTACAGTTGCCGCTGAGCTTTTACTTTCGGAAACTCTTGCCTTTTATTCAAGGACAGTTGTATCCTTGGCGGTTGGCGCAGTTGTTATTGTGCTTTTTACCTATCTTTCAAGGCTGCATGCCGCTTCCTTGAGGCACGCAAGTGTCGCTGAGCTTGTAAGGGTTGGTATTGTTGCAGGCGGCGTACTCATTGCCTGCTCTGTTGTTTACCTTGCGGAGCGCAAAACAAGTGTATCCTGGTGCTTTATTGTTACAGGCTTGTTTTTTATTCTTTCCTGCTTGGTTGTTTCCTCATACAGGCTTTTAAGAGTTGCTAAATCCTTAATCAGCCATAGCCATACGGAGAATTGCAAAAGAGTTCTTATTGTCGGCGCAGGTGATGCGGGCACAACTATTTTAAGGGAAATTCAGACAAGCGACAAGTTAGACACTGTTGCCGTCGGCTTTATTGACGATGACCCAAATAAGCTTGGAACCACGGTTTTGGGTGTTAAGGTTCTCGGCAACTGTGAGCAAATTGTGGAAATTGCCGAAAAGACAAAGGCGGAGCTTATTATAATTGCTATTCCCACATCAAGTGCGAAGAACCTTAAGAGAATTACACAGTACTGCATCCAAACAAGCTGTGAGGTTAAGACCCTACCGGGCTTGTACCAGCTAATTGACGGTAACGTTTCCGTTTCCCGCCTTCGTGATGTGGATGTGCAGGACCTTTTGGGCAGAGAGCCTGTCAAGGTTAACCTTGATGAGGTTATGGGCTACATTGAGGACCAGGTTGTCCTTGTTACGGGCGGCGGCGGCTCTATCGGCAGTGAGCTTTGCAGGCAGATTGCCACCCACAACCCAAAGCAGCTTATTATACTTGATATTTACGAAAACAGCGCTTACGATATTGAGCAGGAGCTTAAACGCAAGCTGCCAAACCTTAATTTGCTAACCCTTATCGCATCTATCCGTGACAGCGTTAAGATGGATGATGTGTTCAAGACCTATCGACCCGACATTGTGTTTCATGCGGCGGCGCACAAGCATGTTCCGCTTATGGAGACAAGCCCTAACGAGGCGGTTAAAAACAACATTATCGGTACATACAAGGTTGTTAAATGCGCAGACAAGTACCAGGTTAAAAAGTTTGTTCAAATTTCCACAGACAAGGCGGTTAACCCAACAAATATCATGGGCGCAACAAAGCGTGTTTGTGAAATGATTATTCAGGCATTTTCAAGAAAGTCCAAGACACAGTTTGTGGCTGTTCGCTTTGGAAACGTGCTTGGCTCAAACGGCTCAGTTATTCCGCTTTTCAAAAAGCAAATTGCAGAGGGCGGACCTGTTACTGTTACGCACAAGGATATTATCCGTTACTTTATGACAATTCCCGAGGCTGTCAGCCTTGTTCTGCAGGCGGGCGCTTACGCCAAGGGCGGTGAGATATTTGTCCTTGATATGGGTGAGCAGGTAAGGATTTATGACCTTGCCGTTAACCTAATTAAGCTCTCCGGCTTAGAGCCTGAGAAGGATATTGAAATCAAGATTACAGGCTTGCGCCCGGGCGAAAAGCTCTATGAGGAAAGGCTTATGGCTGAGGAGGGCATGGAGAAAACCGCTAATGACAGAATCAGCATAGGCAAGCCAATTGAAATGGATGACAGCCTTTTATTTGCAACCCTTGATAAGCTTTACAACGAGGCTTACAGCGAAAGCGAGCAAATGAAGGACCTTGTAAAGGAGCTTGTTCCTACTTATAAAATCGACAGAAGATAAAGCATAGCCGTTCAAAATCGGAAACCCGATTTTGAACGGCTTTTTGTTTGGATTTTTAAACGAATGTTATTTGACTGTTTTAACTAATATATAGACATCAAAATTTTCTGCAAGCTCGCTTGTATCTTGAATATACAAGTCGTAAAACTTCACATCGTTTAGGCTTAGGTAATCATTTGTATACCGTGAGTATTGTTCAACGGTTAAATATAGGTTGCCGTTTTTGATTTTCTTTTCAGTGATTAGAAAATCATATTGCGGCTCGTTTGGTAAGTAAAGTATTGCTCTATATTCGCATTCCCCGCAACCGTTCCTGTCCAAGCCCAACTGTTTTTCCAAGCTTGAGTTTTTTTGAACAACCCAAGAAGTCGGATTTTTCGGTAAAGATGCTTTTGAGTCGCTTTTCACATACCAATGGGTATTGGTTGCAGGCGGTGATGGCTCTCCAATTTGAGCTCCCGATATTCCATTATGCTTGCCGTTTATTAGATATTGATTAACAACAAGTTCGTGTACTCCTTCAGCAAATTCGAGTTGTGCCTTGGGAATAGCCAAAAATGCAACTTTTGTGCCTGTAATCGCCTCTAAAGTAAAATCAACACCTTCTACAGAATAATAGCAGTCAACAGATATCTCATATTTACCGTCCTTGAAGCAAAAATCAAAATATCCCAATGTGTTAAAATGCTCTATCCAAGCGTCTCCATCCGAAAAAACCTCTTTCAAGCAAATTACATAGTTTTTTTCAAATATAGTCTCATCAACATTTGGATTTGTAACATAATTCAGTAATTCTTCGTATGTTGATATAAGCATCACATATGATTTTTCATCCTTTGGAATCTCCGGTGGAACAAATGTTTTTTCCCAATCTGTTTTTTCTTCATCTAACAATTCATCGTTTTTCGTTACTTCGGTTACATTTACATAATAATCAGTATTTTTTTCTTCAAAAGCAAAATATACCTTATTTCCGTATTTTTCGTAAGGTTCAAGAGGCTCAGCCATGTCTTTGTTAGCCTGAACATCAATGCTACTTGACGTGCAAGAGCCACCATTTATATCAACATTAGAAACATTTGATGTTTCTGTATTGCCAATGCTATTACACGACGTTATAATCAAACATAACACCAAAATTAATGACAATATTATCGGTGTTCTTTTCACAAAATCACTCCTGTTCGTTTAATGATTCAACCAAGCGGCGCATCAATGGAAGCAAGGAACCATCCCACGTCACCTATTCCCCTGTCACCTCTGTCTTTACCTGCCTTTTACTCTAACACAATTATTTTCACATCTAAATCTAACTCACCATTGGTAGGCGAATTGTTTGGCATTTCACCTGTAGGAATTAGCAAATAAATAGTTTCTTGCTTTTCGGTTGGAAAGACAACCGTGTAATTTTCCAGCTTTGGCGGAATATAACCATCTATATCTGGAGTTCCACCTCCAACTGACCACTTTTCAGAAACGCTAAGTTTGCCTGTATTCAAATTAATGCTAAAATTCCAAAACTGTCCTCTCTGATTCAATTTATTAAAATTCGGATGAGAATAATGTATATTACAACTTGAATATGTGTGTAAAACTAAAACAAAATTTTCATCAAAGAGAGCCTCATCTATTCTGTTTCCCCATTGAGTAAGCTCTGAAAAATCTGCATAGTTATCAATAATTCGATAATACGAGCCATAATACTTTATATTATCAAAATCTTTACCATAATACTTTCCGGCTGCAACAATATCATACCCGTTTCTTTCTATTACAATATTGTCAAATGGGAATTCATTGTCTTGTGCCTCTCTGTCAGCATCGTAGTCTACCTTAATGGATGTATCTGCTGTAACGGTGTCTTTTGTGGATGATGGTGTGCTGTCAACCGTATTTGCACTGCCGTTTGTGTCTGTACCACTTAAAACACCACTGCTACCGTTTAGATTAGAATCCGTGCGACTGCTGTCTATTTCATTACCGCAAGCAACAAAGGATAGACACAGTGTTAATATCATTGCAATTGCTATTAAAATTTTTTTCATATTATCTCACCACTCTATTCATTTGATTTAAGATTCATAGCAAACGTATATTACTCTTGCAGCAGCCTTGCACAGGCTTTGCGTGATATAGGAATCGTGAATCACTCCTATCTCCGTTGGTGGAATGTTATTTGACTGTTTTAACTAATATATAGACATCAAAATTTTTTACAAGCTCGCTTGTATCTTGAATATATAAGTCGTAAAACTTCACATCGTTTATACTTAGGTAATCATTTGTATATTGCGAGTATTGTTCAACGGTTAAATATAGGTTGCCGTTTTTGATTTCCTTTTCGGTGATTATAAAATCATATTGCGGCTCGTTTGGTAAATATAGAATAACACGAAACTCGGAATATCCGTTTGGTTCTAGCCCTATTTGTTTTTCCAATTCTGATTCTTTTTCTATCACCCAAGCTCTTGCCTCGTTTGGTAAAACAACTTTTTTATCATGAGTTAAAAAGCTATGTGTATCAGTGGAAGGTGGCATGGGATTTGGATTCCCGCCTAAAAATTCGTCCGTCCAAAGACCGTTATCTTTGTTCACTTGATGCTTGTTCACCACTATTTCGTGAACGCCCTCAACAAAATCGATTTCTGTCTTAGGAATTATCAAATAATTAACTGTTATAACGGAGTCCAGTATGTCCAAGTGTTCCCCACCGTTTTCTACAGAAAAATAGTAGCTTCTTGAAATTTCATACTCATTATCGATAAATTTAAAATCGCTATATCCCAAATGCTTGAACCAACTTTCCCAACCGCTTGAAAGATAAAAAACTTCTTTTATACAAATAATATGGTTGTTTTCAAGTACCGAAGCATCAACATCAGGTAACGAAAAATATGTTGTCAGTTCATCATATGTTTCTATGAATTTAAAATAGTTTTTTCCGTCATTGGGAAGCTCTGTTGGAGCATTAATGGGTTTTTCATAATCTCCTTCAAGTCTTTCGCTTGAAGATGTGTCAGAATTGTCATTTCCCGTTATATTTGTTATACTTTCATAATAATTAGTTTTCTTTTCTTCAAAAGCAAAATATACCTTATTTCCGTGTTTTTCGTAAGGTTCAAGAGGCTCAGCAATGTCTTTGTTAGCCTGAACATCAATGCTACTTGACGTGCAAGAGCCACCATTTATGTCAACATTAGAAGCATTTGATGTTTCTGTATTGCCAATGCTATTACACGACGTTATAATCAAACATAGCACCAAAATTAATGACAATATTATTGGTGTTCTTTTCACAAAATCACTCCTGTTCGTTTAATGATTCAACCAAACCATATATTAAAGAATTAATTCTTGCTGCGCCGTTGGCTGTTGAACTGCCAAAGACAAGGAACTGTCCCCCGTCACGCAAAGATTTACTCTAACTTTTAGAGTATGCGAATATTTCCAAGGTGGATTTTTCTATTGTATAACGGTATCTTTCCCCTTCAATCGCTTCAAGGGTTCCGTCCTCCAACTCCTTTTGTACAACTATAGTGACGTACCAAAACCTATTGTCTTGTGATTCTGTTATGTTAGTATCATAAAAACAGCCCTGTGGTAATTCGGCAGCATATTTTGTCATAAAATGCTTTTGCGCACGCCAAATCGCGTCCTTCTCTTCAAAGCTGACTTCGGTAGCAGCGACATCGGGAGGCGCCACGCTCCTTACATTAATATACACTTTGTAGTCTTTACGCAATTTTGAAACAGGTACATTATTCAATTGGAAGAAGCTGTTTTCCCTCGTGTACGAATTTTCCGCATCCAAATAGTTATTAATTTCTATATATAGGTCCCCATTAACAACTTTTGTGCTTGTTACAGTAAAATCTCCGTCAAATTTGGCAGATAAATACAATACTGCCGCTTTTCCGCTTTGGTCACATAAGCTTTCTTCCGGTGCTATACCAAATTCATTTTCACTGCCTATAATCAAAATTTGTGACTTGCTTGGCAATGTTGCCTCTGTATTTGGTTTAAGCGCTTTTACTGTCTCCTTACCTACTTCGTTTTTTACAACAGTTATCCTTTGTATGCCCTCAACATAACTAAATTCGTCCCTTGGCACAGCAAAGAAAACGGTTTTTTCTGAGGATATAGCGCCACCCATAATGTCTGAAGCTCCTGCGTATCCTGTATATGTATCGCAAATTATACTGTATTCCCCATTCTCACATTTCAAGCCATAATAACCAATATATGTGGGCTCTAAATTATATTGGAATGTTGCGCAGCTCATACATACCAAGTAACTGTTTTCAAAGACCTCAGGCTCTATGTTAGGTATAATCATCAATTCATCAAGCTCTTTCAAAGAGGTAATAATCTTAAAAAACCATCCGTCCTCATTTGGAAAATCAATGGAATTCTTGCTATACCAACTGTCTATTGATGGATAGTACCCTATTTCCGTGTCAAGTGTTGTAAAAATTATATTTTCATTTACTGTCGGTAAGTCTACTGTATCATTTATTTCACCGCTTGATGAGGTCGTGCCCGAGGAGGCTGAGGGTGTGAAAGCTTCACCTTCTCCACATGCGCTTAGTAAAGATAGCGCAAGCATTAAAGAAATAATTAATAACATTAGTTTTCTCATTGATTTATTTCCTCCGTTTTAGTCTTGGCTTTTAGCGGTTATGCATACCGCTAAAATGTGATGCTTTGCTTGTACTGTTTTCTATTTTTTGGAAATCTTTACAATTACATTATACACTGTTTTTTGTTCAAAATATAAAAAATCAAATGAATTTACGGTGAATTTTTAGTGAAAATGCGTAAGATCATTACAAAAATCAGAGGACATATCGCAAAATAACAGTACTTATGTTAAATGATATATCTAAGCTGTCCATTGGTATCCTCTCCGTTCTTTCGATTTACATTACGGTTTTTCTTGTAAAATTGCCATAATTATTTTATCTAACTATATTTACCATTATTTGTCAACTAAATATATTTGCTATATGAGTATTGCATCAAAAATGGGAGCAAATCGGTACAAATTACCGATTTGCTCCCATTATGAATTTCATCATGCCTTGTTGCAAAGCTTCAATTCATCACTGTTTTAAGCTTTGCGCCCGTGATAAAAGAATATTTCTTTCGTTTTTCAGCTTATTCTCTATTACCTCTTGCAAAAGGGTGTTAAGGATTTCGCCGATTTTTGCGCCCCTTTCAAAGCCGTTTTCCACTAAGTCGCTGCCGTTTATGGCAAGGCTTTTTAAATCAAAGCAGGAACGTAAGGAAATGTCCCTTGCCATTTCTTCAAGAATATCAAAATGCTCCATTTTGGTAAGGGCAGGGTTTTGGGCAAGATTGTCTGCCCTTTGGATTTGAACAAGCTCCAAAAAGCGCTCCTTACCCATACGGTTAAGGCGCTTTTTTATAAGAACCTCATCCTCCTCTGTATACAGGTCGTGGTGCTTGACAAGGTAATATACCTTTTCCTTGGTTTCGTTGTCGTACTTATATTTGTTTAAATATTCTCTTACTATTTCCGCGCTCTTTTCTCCGTGGCCGTAGAAGTGACCTATGCCCTTTTCATCCCTAAAGAAGGTATGCACCTTGCCTGTATCGTGGAAAAGCATTGAAAGCCTTAGGTGCATAAGGGGCGGAGTGCTTTCCACAGCCACCGCTGTATGCTCCAAAACATCGTATATATGCCAATTGTTATGCTGGTTGAAGCCGTGCATTTTTATAAATTCGGGGCAAAGCTCACCGAGGATTTCATAGTTTTGAAGAATTGCGTTTTTTACATTTTTGCCAAGTACAAATTTGTTAATTTCCACAGCAATCCTTTCGGCGGAGATGTTTTTTAAAAGATGCTTGCATTTAAGCATTGCCTGCCTTGTTTTTTCCTCAATTTCAAAGCCTAAAACGGAGGAAAATCGAATGGCGCGCAATATTCTTAAAGCATCCTCACAAAACCTTTTTTCCGGGTCGCCAACTGCCCTTATTACCTTGTTTTTTATGTCATTTTCCCCGTCAAATGCATCAACAACCCCTTCGTCAAGGTCGTAGTACAGGGCGTTTACTGTAAAGTCCCGCCTTTCCAAGTCGCTTTTAAGATTGCGGGAAAAGGTAACGCTTTCCGGGTGGCGGCTGTCCTTATACTCCCCATCTATTCTAAAGGTGGTAATTTCCAAGGGAGTGCCGTCAATAATAACGGTTAATGTGCCGTGCTTAATGCCTGTTTCAATCACTCTTTCCTTTTGAAAAACGAATTTCATTTTCTCGGGGGTGGCATTTGTGGTAATGTCAAAATCGTGAGGGGGAATGCCCATTAGCATATCACGGACACATCCGCCAACCAAGCCCGCTTGGTAGCCGCTTTTTTCAAGCATACGAATTGCCCTTTGAGCAGATTTATCTATAAAATTGAGCATTGCCCTCACCTCCTTATTTACACATTTCCA
>JAFTMJ010000052.1 GCA_017452475.1 Clostridia bacterium
ACCTCTTCAATATCCTTTGCAAAGTCCTTAAGCACGTGGATAGTACGAAGGGCACGGAAAATGCCACCTATACCGAGAGTGTCACCTATTGTTTGGCAAAGTCCGTACTTTTTTGGAATTTCAAAGTCTATAATTGTGCAAGGGTCATAAAGCCCTACTTGAATTGCGTTAACAACAAAATCTGCTTTTCTTAATGCATCCTTTCTTTCGTCAACGCCTAAATACTTTTTGATTGTTGCGCGACCCTCGTTTATAGAGTCATTCATTTTTGAAATGAGAAGATATGACTCATCAAGCCTTTTTTCGTCTATATCGTAAAGCGCAATTTCCACATCGTGGAACGCATCACACAGCATTGTGTCACCTAATACGTTTTTAGAAAATACGGTGCTGCCCGCACCCATAAATGTTAACTTCATAATAATTTTCCTTTCATCATATGCAAATTTCCGTCATATCGTGCTAAAAAACAAATTAATATTTTATGACATTACAATTATAAACCATACCCTTAGGTAAATGTCAATAGTTTTTTAAATTTTCTCAGATACTGTCTAAAAAATTCTGCTCTTTTGTACCCCTTAAAATAAAAATTTCAAATTTCAAAAAGTGATATTTTTGAGGTCTCTTTGAGTAGTTTTTTCTGTTATAACAGTCTATAAGCGTTTGCGGTCCAGCAGTATGCTTTGCATTTTAGGGAGTCGCCTGTTAATGGGTCGTGGTTTTCGGAAAAGCCTGATTTTTCTATTGCTTTTTTGTAGCCCGATGCGATTTTCTCGCTTATTTCATGCTCCCCCATATTTCTCAAAGCCAAGGTGAATATGATTTGGTCGGGTCCCCAGGCGGGTCCTCTCCAATAGCCGTTTTGTGTATAGAAGGGGCTATGTATTGATTCGCTGGCAAGTCCGTACGGACACAAGAAATCGTTTTTAAGCTTATTCAGTATGTACTCTTTTATATCTGCGGGAAGCTTATTTTCCAAAACAATCATTCTAAGCGGCATTAGGCTTTGAGGCCTGTATATTTCCTCGGTCATACCGTTGCGTATGAAAATTTCTCCATCCCAAAAATGGGTTACGCACTTTTCCAAAAGCTCGTTTGACAGCATTTTGTATATCCTGGTATCGTTGCACAAATTAAGCTTCTCTGCCATTTGTGACAAAACATCACATTGAACCGACAAATATGCAATCAAGTCGGGGGATTGGATAATTTCCGTGTTGTCAAAGCAGGTTGCGTTATCGTTGCCTGAGTCATTGCCGTGGTAATAGCAAGGGGTATTTCCGCGATAGTTGAGCCACCAATCCGTGTTCTTTTTCATAAAGTAATAAAGCTCATCCAAAACCTCAATATCCTCGTATTTTTTGTTTCGTTTTACAAGCTGCTTGTAAATCCAGCCTTGGATTGGGGGCTTTACAAATGCCCATTCCATATTTACGGTGGTGACGGTATCGGGGGTTCTGCCGTGCTTATCCATAAATCTATATGGGTAGATAAGCTGATTATAGGAAAGCTCGAAATCCTTATCAGCCAAATCAAGAGCATTAAAGGTGTTATCCCAAGACCAAAGCTTGCACATTCCCGACTTGCTCATTACAATCGCGTCCCTGTCGTAATTGCCCTCTTTCGATATAATATTGCTCCACAGGACATATGCGCATGCCCTTTCAACCTCGTTTTGGCAATTCATTTTTGCTTCCCAAGCAAGATATTCATTTTTTCTGTTTTCCAAATATTCACCGTATGTTAAATCGGTATAAACAGAACGCTCACTTGTGCTTAGGCGAAGGGTAAATTCATATTCCCCGTTTTCGTCCGGTAGAATTGTGATTTTTATATAGTCCTTATATATTCTTCTTTCACTGTCCCTTGTATCAAGAGATACGGTGCCCTTGTGAATTTTAAAGGTGTGGAATGTATTTGTAAAGCAGTCGCAAAGCTTTAAAATATTCTCTCCCTCGTAAATATAGTTGGCATTATACACGCCCTTCATATAGATATAGCTAATGCAGGGTGAGCTTCCCTTTCCGTAAAAGCATACCCCATCCTTACCGAACAGGCACATTTTGTGTACCTTTTCATTTGCGGTTATTTGAAGCTCCCAGGGCGAAAAATCTTCGGTTATTGAGCCTGAATATTCAAGCTCCATAAGCGGCACCATTCCGCCGTTGTGAAGGGAATGCAAAATCAACTTTTCATTAGCCCTTGCAACGGAAATCAAGGAGTTTCTTGCACTGAAATGAAATTTATCAAGACTTAACATATTTATTCTCCAATCTATTGTTTTTTATGAATTAATTTTACCATATAATCAAGCAAATTTCAATTGGATAATAACAAATTTCAAAGGTGCCGTTTTATTTTATAGAATCATTCTTTTATCTCATTTATTTGCGCTTTAATTTTTGCATTTGCCGTTTCCACCTTTAATCTGGTAAGAATTACGGTTACAAGCGCGCACAGTATCATTGGCATCCATAGATACAGCACATGCATCATTGATATAGTTGATGCTGTTTGAACTGTTGCGTTTTCTATGTATCCTGCCGCATCAAGAAGCCATCCGCAAATTGCTGTTCCTATTGCTCCTCCCACCTTTATTCCCAGTGATGAGCAGGAAAACATCATTCCATCTATGCATTTTCCTGTTTTTAGAGTTGTATGCTCCGAGCAAGATGCTATCAACGCATTCATATCTCCTTGTAAAGGACATATACCGAAAGATGCAAGCGCTGTGAAGGTAAGCATTAACGGTATATTACCCATATAGCCTGCCACAATAACCAATCCTCTGAACAGTGTGGCAACAACATATCCGACTATGTTGATTTTATACATTCCTCTCAGCTTAGCGACAATAATTGGAGAAATAATTAAGCCGATAACCAAAGGAATGTTAATAGCAAGTGAAAACGTGCCAAACAAGTCTTCATTTCCTAAAATATATTTTGCATAATACACTCCTATTCCAATCATGGAGGAGTAAATCTGTGTTAGTATATATACCGCACAAATCATTAAATAATATTTATTGGAAAGAAGAAGCTTTAAGGATTCCTTAAAGGTAAGCTTCTCCTCCTCCCGGCGTTCCTTTTCAAATTCTTCATCTGCTTCCTTAATTTCTTTTACCGACAAGCACGAAACAGTATTAACCACCAAGCCAATAATTGCCATTATTATTGTCACCGTCCGCCAGCCGTCTGTTCCGCCGCCGCACCATCCAACAGCTTTGATGGTTATATATTGAATTACCATGCTTGTAGCGAATGCGAATATGAAGCGAAAAGATCCAAGCTGCACTCTTTCATTGGTATTTTTTGTGATCAATGCTGTTAATGATGCGTACGCAATATTGTTTGCTGTAAAAAATACTGCATTAAGCAAGGTATATGTTATAAAGAAATAGAAGTATTGAGCAGTCATTCCCCATTTTTCGGGAACTGAAAAGGTTAACACAAGCGCAACAGCACAGCCTATGTATGCCCAAAGCATCCACGGTCTTGCCTTGCCCATCTTGGTTTTGGTTTTGTCAATTAATCGCCCAAATAGGAAATCAGACACACCGTCGAAAATTTTTGAAATAGCCATTAGCGTTCCAACCATTCCCATGCTTAACCCTATTGAGTCAGTCAAATAGAACATAAGAAATGATGATAACAACGCATAAACCACATTGCCGGCAACATCTCCGGAGCCATATCCGATTTTGTGATACCACTTTAAGTATTTCTTTTCTTCCATACGCTTCTCCTTTTTCATTTGACAATATTGTCTATATATATTCTACTATAAATCATTTCCAAAATCAACAATTTCGGTGCAGAAAAATCATGTAGTTTACTTGCGAAAATATGCACAAAACAGTACTATATACTTGAAAAAGCCATATTTTTCATGTATAATACAATTGTAATGATATAAAAGGAGATTTTCTATGTATACAAATGTTGCCTATTTAAATAACTCAACAGCAGTGGTTAAGGATTTAAGAAAGCCGCTAATTATTACAAGCTGTGGGTATTATCGTGTTGATAGCGGTCCTGTAATAAAAACAAACCGTCCAAAGGGCAGGCGCGATTATCAGCTTTTGTATATTGCGGAGGGTAAGGCACGCTTTTATTTCAAAAATGCGGAAACAATTGTGAGTAAAGGTGAAATGGTTCTTTTTCGCCCTTACGAGCCACAGTCTTATTTTTACTATCCTAAGGATAAATGTCAGGTTTTTTGGGTTCATTTTACAGGCGGAGAAGCAGATGCTATATTAGATAAATACAATTTACCAAGGGACAAAAATGTTTTTTACGCCGGTTCTTCACCCGATTACAGAGGATTATTTGAGCAAATGATTCGCGAGCTGCAGCTTTGCAGGGCAAATTATAAAGAGCTTTTGGTTATGTTCCTTAGCCACACATTTATTCTTATTAACAGACATTTAAAGGAAGGAAACAAAGCCGAAACCTTGAATTTTATTGAACGGTCAATTAGATTTTTCAATGAAAACTATGCTAAAAGCATAAATATCGATGAATACGCCAAATCCTTGCATATAAGCACCTGCTGGTTTAACCGACAATTCAAAAAAGTAACAAAAACAACGCCACTTCAATATATTGTTTCTATTCGACTTTTAAACGCAAAAATGCTATTGGAAACGAAGGCGTATAATATTACCGAAACCGCTTATGCAGTCGGCTATGATAACCCACTGTATTTTAGTAGGCTATTTACCAAGCATGTTGGAATGTCTCCTAAAGAATACATGAATAAGCATGCAGGAAACTAATAAAAGCAATTCTTTATTTTCTTCCAAAGCAGATACTTAAAATAAAGAATTATAATGCTTTTTTGCGTCCTGCTTTGACGGGCTTGCTTTTTGGTTTTGATATTTTCTAAATTTCTTTACATTTTTTATATACCGTGTTATAATAATTTATGTTATGAAACTTTATATGGTAGTTTGAGTAATTTATAGCACTTAGTTATATAAGGGTGCTTGATTTTTTGATATTGCGGGGTGAGATTATGTACACTGTTTTTGCAGGTAATATGGAGCTTAATATTGATGCTATGAAAGGGACCGTTTTCTCCCTTAAGATAAAGGGTAAGGAGCTTTGCTTTGCGCCCTGCCCTATTTTTGCGGCAAGGCTGCGGGATGAGGCAGGGGAGTGCCACTGCTTCGACTCCACGGAGGCTATGTCGGTAACGGTTAATGACGGAGAAATATCTTATAAGGGCTTTGGCGGCTTTGATGCCTTATGCGTCACTGTTTTTATAACGGGTGAATCCAAAATCGGCTGGCGGGCAAGGGTTGACGGCGTGCCAAGCACCTATGCCCTTGAGTGGATAGAGCTACCGAGGATATGTATGCCAAGGCTTACGGACAATGACCCGCAGGGCGGCAAAATCCTTTTCCCACTCGACGAGGGTATTATTGTTTCCGACGAAAGCCTTTTGCCAAGGTATGAGGCTGAGTTCCCAATGTCAGGCTCTTGCTTTATTTTTCCCAATAAGATTTCCGCACAATTTTTGTCCTATCATTTTAATGACATAGGACTTTATGTGGGCGCGCACGACCCAAAAAGAGGCTTTAAGGGTGTGGACTACTATCCGTATAGCGGCGGAGTTGTTATGACAATGCGCATTTACTCGGGTGTTGGCTACGGTGAAAATTACGAAACGGAATTTCCTGTTGTGTGGCAGGAATGCACAAATGATTGGAAATCGGCGGCGGAGATATACCGCGCTTGGTTTGAGGAAAATCTACCTGAAAATGTACGCCCCTTAAAGGAAAACAGGAGCTTGCCACAGTGGTACAAAGAGAACCCCTTGATTGTTACATACCCTGTGCGTGGCGTACACGATATGGACAAGATGGAGCCAAATGCACTGTTCCCCTACACTAACGCTTTGCCAATCCTTGAAAGGATTAAAAGCGCAACGGGCGCAAGAATTATGGCCTTGCTTATGCACTGGGAGGGCACTGCGCCTTGGGCTCCCCCATATGTGTGGCCACCCTTTGGCGGTGAGGATTTATTTAACGAGTTTAGGGATGCTTTACATAAAAAGGGCGACCTTTTGGGCGTTTACTGCTCAGGCTTTGGCTACACCAAGCAAAGCACCCTGATAGAAAGCTATAACTGTGAGGAGCAAATAAAGCGGGACAATGTGCTATTAGGCGTGTGCCACTCCCCGCAGAACAAGCCCGAGCTTGGCAAAACCTGCTGCCCGTACCAGAGGTACGGCTATGACCTTTGCCCTGCCTCCCACAAGGGGCGTGAGCTTTTGGATGAGGGATACCTGCCTTTATTTAAAAGCGGAATAGACTATGCGCAAATCCTTGACCAAAACCACGGCGGCGGACAATATATGTGCTATGCAAGGGACCACTCCCACCCACCTATGCCCGGAGAGTGGATGACCACCTCAATGCAGGCGCTTTTAAAGGAATGGAATAGCTTAGCCCCCAATATGCTTTTCGGCTGTGAAAGCGCGGCGGCAGAGCCCTTTATCGGCAATTTGCTAATGAGTGACAACCGCTTTGAGCTAAACTATCCCTACGGCACGGTTGTGCCCCTTTACGCATATTTGTACCACGAGTATGTAAGGAATTTTATGGGCAACCAGTGCGGATGCCCCTTTGATACCAAGCTTGATACATTAAGATACCGCCTTAGCTATTCCTTCTCTATCGGCGATATAATGACCTTGACTCTTGCACCAAGCGGAGAGCTTATGACCCATTGGAGCACACGGGATTTTGACAACCCGCCCAATATGGAAAAGGCACTTTTGCTCATTAAGAATTTATTGGAATTCTACGAAAACGGAGCAAAGAAATACCTTTACGCAGGAAAAATGTGCGCTTCCTCCCACATTGAGTGCGGCACAATTGAAATTCCAATGAACCGCGGCAAGGAAAAGGCTGTTTTGCCAAGGCTCCTTTCCTCCTGCTGGGAGGCGGAAAACGGTAAGAAGGCATACATTGTTGTTAACCCCGAGGACAAGGCGCTGGAGTTTTCCCTTGAGGGCGAAAAATATACAGTTCCTCCCCTTAATGCAATAACGGTGCTGAAATGAATTTTGAATTTTCCGCTAATAAATTTGAATTTTCCGCTAATCAAGCTATTGAAAATCAGCTTGTATTATGATAAAATGATAGCAGTAATTTTTTAGGAGGGCTTATGAAAAGATTATTTAACGAGCATGAAATAAGAACGGTCATTGACCTAAACGGCGCGTGGAAATTTAAGACCGACCCTGACAAGGTTGGCATAAAGCAAAAATGGCAATTTGGCTTGGCACAAGGGGACACGGTTGTTGTGCCTTCTGTTTGGAATAACGAGCTTGGGCTCCTTGCTTATGAGGGCTGGGGCTGGTACGAAAAGAAATTTAATACAAGCGTTGACGCATCCCTTCGCCTTGAGTTCGGCAGTGTTATGACTGCGGCTACCGTTTGGCTTGACGGCGAGTATGTTGGCGAGCATTACGGCGCCTTTACACAGTTTGAGTTTGTTGTGCTGAATGTTAAGGCAGGTGCCCACACGCTTGTTGTCCTGGCGGACTCAACAATTGATGGAAAATCATTCCCTCAAAGATATACCGACTGGTACAACTACGGCGGAATTGCCCGTGATGTGCAGGCGGATGTATTAAACGGTGTTTCTATACTTAAAAACCATATTATTTATGAGCTTAGCGAGGATTTAAAGAGTGCTAAGATTTGTTCCGAGATTGAGCTTATTAACGCAAAGAATGAGGCTTGCTCCTCCCCTGTTACCGTAACTGTTGGAGACACCTTGATTTATGACGGTAGCGTTACAATCAGCGCATATGAGCAGGTATCATTTAAGACCCCTTGGGCAGTGATGGAAAGCATCAGCCTTTGGGACACTGACACACCAACCCTTTACACCGTTGTTGCAAAAACCGACTGTGACGACCTAATTGACAAGGTTGGCTTTAGATTAATTGAAACGAAGAACAACGACATCCTTTTGAATGGCAGAAGCATTGAGCTTTTGGGCGTTAACAGGCACGAGGAGCATCCCGACTGGGGCTTTGCTTTCCCGCCTAAGCTGATGAAGAAGGACCTTGACCTTATTTGCGATATGGGCTGTAACACCATCCGCGGCTCACACTATCCAAACTCAAGGATTTTCCTTGATATGATGGACGAGCGCGGTATCCTTTTCTGGAGCGAAATTCCAATGTGGGGCTGTGGCTTTGGCCCAAAGGCCCTTGCCGACCCCGACATTGTCAACCGCGGTCTTAATATGCACAAGGAAATGACAAGGTTTTACTATAATCACCCATCAATTGTTATTTGGGGTATGCATAACGAAATAGACACCTCCAACCCTTGCACCGTTGAGCTAACAAAGAGCTACTGTGAGCATCTTAGAAAAAATGGCGGAAACAGGCTTATCACCCACGCCTCCAACCATCCGCTAAATGACCTTTGCATGGACTACAATGATATTATTTGTATTAATATTTACCACGGCTGGTACAACTATTATGGCGGCTCAGGCTCACTTAAGGATTGGGACAAATTTGTTGTTGACCTAAAGAACAGGCTTACAGAAAAGGGCTGGTACGGAAAGCCTGTTATTATGAGTGAGTTTGGCGCAGCTGCCCTTGCAGGCTTCCACTCCCATTTTGATACTGTGCGCTGGAGTGAGGAGTACCAAAGGGACCTTTTGGAGTACACCATTGAGCTGTTCCACAAAACAGAGTATATGAGGGGCACATATGTATGGCAATTCTGCAACATTAGAACCTCCTTCTCTATGGATATTAACAGAGTTCGCTACTTTAACAACAAGGGGCTTTTGGATGAGTACAGAAATCCAAAGTCTGCTTACTTTAAGGTTAGAGAGCTTTACACAAAATACGCAAAGGAAAAATAACGCAACAAGGCATTGGGTTGGCTTACCGTAAAGCAGGTATGACAACCTGATGCTTTTTGTTTTTGCAGTGTTGCAAAATATCAATTATTATGGTATTATATGGGTATGATAGAGCTTGTATTTATATTATTATATGCACATGTGTAAATATATTTAGGTGAATTATGGAAAACATTAAGAAAAATATTGAGAATTTACTAAAAAATGTAGCCTTGGAAAACGAAAAGCTTTGCTCCGCCTTAACTGATAGGTGCGTCCTTACCGACTATGAGCCAAGGGGGGACTTTTGGACTGAGGCACTGCAAAATGCATTAAACGAGCATGAGATTGTTGTTATCCCCAAAAAGGACACACCGTACATAATTGACAACAGTATAATTGTGCCCTCAAAGAGGCACATTATTGCTGAAAACGGCGCGGTAATTCAGCTTGCCCAAGGGGTACCTGTGCTTATGCTGAGAAATGAACGCACAAAAGACGGTACCCACAAGCCGATTACGGGTCAGAGGGATAAAAGCATCACTATTGAGGGTGGACTTTGGCAGGAGTGGTGCCCCCACCGCTTAGGCTACGGAAACAGCGGAATGTATGACGAGCAAAACTCCATACACGGAGTTTCCACCTGTATGCTATTTAACAATTTGGACAGCCTAACCCTTAAAAATATGACCTTTAAAAATTGCGGCGGCTTTGCGGTGCAGCTTGGTGATATTTCCCGGGTAATAATTGAGAATATTGAATTTATTGAGTGCTATGCTGACGGCATCCACCTAAACGGTAATGCGGAGTGTGTTCATATCAAAAACATACGTGGACAGGTTGGTGATGACTTGGTTGCACTTAATATGTATGATTGGCAAAACTCCAGCGTTAACTTTGGCCCCTGCAATAACATTATTTGTGAGGATTTGGAGCTGAGCCGTGACAGCCACTACAAGGCTTTAAGAATTGAGCCGGGCATTTACACATATGATGACAGGAGTCAGGTTGACTGCTCCCTTACCAACGCCATAATCCGCAGGGTTAAGGGCATTAACACCTTTAAGCTATATTGCCAAACACCACCGTATTTTCCGAGTGCGGGACCTGAGGCGGCTGAGGTAGGCTCGGGGGACAACATTTTCTTTGAGGATATTTCCATTGACTTAAAAGAGCCAATTGACCCCCTTGACGAATACTTGAACAGCCACCCCGTAAAGGGCACTATTGCCGGCTTTGAGTTTGGGCTGAATGCAAAAAATATTTACTTTAAAAATATTGATATTAAATTGCACAGGGATATTTACCCTCTTTCATTCCTTGCGTGCATAGGCCCTAAGTCGGTTAGGCTTGCCAACGGGCAGGAGATTTTTGACCCTTATTTTTCCTCTACCGTTGAAAATATTCACCTTGAGGGCATTACCGTAAACGGAGAAAAGCCAACGGATATTACCCCTTATGTTAAGGAGATTGTATTTGACGGGCTTTATGATGACATTCCCTCAAGCGGAAAGGGAAAAATAAACAATATTTTTTACAAGAACTAAAAAATGCGTGCAATGCACGCATTTTTTGTTTTATAGTAAATCCTCAACTACTTTTTTAAAATCACGGTAGTCATCAATGGTTAGATAATTAAAGTCGGAAAGGTAAACGCTTTCGTCATTACCGCCCTGCCCGTAGTCATCACCTATATATACGACCTGGTCGTGTGTATAGCCGTTTTCACGGCAGTATAGGTCCAAGGCGTAGTACTTGTTATAGGGCTTTGGAGACATATCAAAGGAGGAGGAGCCGCCAACGAAAACATTGTAGGCGGAGAACTCCCTTACCACCTCACCGTAAAAGGCTCTGCGCTTTTTCCTGTCAGGGTCGAAGGCGAGCTTGTCCGCTTGGATAGCCCTTGTACCTAAGATTGGAAAGGTGATGCAGCCCGAGGTGTGGTACTCCACATTATCTCCGCGAAATTCCGTGTAGCCGTACTTGTTTCTAAAATATGTAACCTTTTCTTCGATTTCCTGGCGGTTAATTGGAAAGCTCTCATCCCTTATTATGTCAATGTCACCGCTTTGACTGTTGTATTTTGCGTACTGCAAGCCGTAGTTGCCGATAATGTCAATGGGGTAGCGGTTCATTTGGTTAAAAATTCGGCGCGCTTGTCCTGCGCCAACCATTAAAAGCTTGTACTTTTTTGAAAGTGCGTCAAGGGTTGCCTTATGCTCACTGTCAAGCTGCTCCTTGTGCTGGGTTAGGGTACCGTCCAAATCCATAGCGATTAGTTTTATTTTCTTAATATCCATTTTTACCTCTTTAGCTTTTTTAAAACGTCCGACGGGTTATTAGTGGTGATTAGCTTAGCACCATATTTTAGACAAGTGTCTAATTTACTGTACTGTGTAACAGAGGCGCCAACCCAAGGCTCAATGCCCTTATTAATTAAGTAGTCGTAATTTGATTTGTTTTCGTTATCGAAGATGCAGGCGCAGTATAGATACTCATCCGGGTTTATTGACACATTGTTCATTTCCCAATATGGGTAAAAGCCGTGGAGCAGATATTTTTTACCGTATTTCTTGTATACGTACTCAAGAACCCAGGCATCAAAGCTGTTAATTACAATTTTGTCCCCCATTTGATATTTTTCGACCATAGCAAGGGTGTTTTCGATGCACTTTATGCACCTTGCCTCGTTTTCACAGCTCCAATATTCCTTTATTTCCAAGTTTAATGTTACGCCCTTTTCCCTTGCAAGAGCCAAAAGGGAGTCAAGGGTTGGGATTTTTTCGCACGCGGCGGTGTCCCCTGCGTTAAGCTCCATAAGCGCAGAAAAGGTCATTTCATCCACACGTCCCTTGCCGTTTGTTGTTCTGTCCACATTATCATCGTGGATTAAAACAAGGTAGCCATCCTTTGTTAAGTGGATGTCCGTTTCTATCATATCCGCCCCTGCTTCAATTGCTTTTTCGAAGGCGGTCATAGTATTTTCATAATAGTTATAGGAGTCTCCCCTGTGGGCGGCAACCGCCATTTTGTCCTTAAATGTTAAAGTCATAGCTCTCCCCCAAACAGATCATAGTTCATCCAAAGGACAGTATACCTATCCTTTAGGTCCTTTGCGTACTTAACTGCGGTTTTAATTTTTTCCATACTGTAAAGGGTGTAAAATTCGTTCAGATCAAGCTCCACCAAATCAAGCATTGCCTTAATTTCCTTAGAGGAGGGCATCCTTTTAAGAACCGATATTATCTCATCCTTTTTGGAATTATAGACACAGGTACGGTCCTTTTTGTAAAATCCCACCCTGCTTTGAAGCTCTATGCAGCCCTTGCCAACCACACCGTAGGCAGACATAATATCATTTTCATATTCTTGCTTATCCATAACAAATTGGGATTTGGGAAATTCCTTTTTTATCAAATTTTCCCTAATTTGCGCAGTTACATATGTGGAATAGAAAACATCAATTCCGTGGGGAAAATAGGGCGCATCTTTAACTATGCCCGTGATTTCAAAAAAGTGGGACAGGTGATGCTCACTGCCTGAGGCAGGGCGAGAGGTGGTGGCAAAGCTCATCATAATACCCACAACCATTAATGCCTCCGTAACCGCGCGCACGCTTTCCTCCTCGCGGTTTAAAAGTCCCTTGGCGGTTTTTAAGGTTTTTTCTATCATTTCATAGGTGGTATTGTATATGTAGTCGCAAAAATATTCGCCGTTTACAATTCGAGACAGCTCCCAGTCATTAAGGGCGGAATATTTACCGATAATGTCACCGTAGCCCGCCTTTATCATTTCCATTGGCGCGTTTCTTAAAACCTCCGTGTCGGCAAGGATTGCCTTAGGCAAGCCCGCAGGCACAGTTTCCTTCATACCCTTTAAAATCATGGCGGCTCCGCTTGAGGCATAGCCGTCCATTGACGGAGCAGTGGCAACAACCATATACGGAATAGAATTAAAATGGGACACGTATTTGCAAAGGTCTTGGATAACGCCTGAGCCGATACCGATGATTAATTCTTGACCCTGTGTCTGTTTTTCCACAGCTTCAATGGCATTTTCGTCTGGAATAAGAACGGTTTTGCCGCTAAAAATCACCTTTGTTAAACATTTATCTAAAAGTGCGTTTTCCGTTTGCTTGCCTGCCGCCGAATATGTATTTTCATCAGCTACTATTAAAATTTTACTGTAATTTTCACAAAGCTCCGTCAGGTGAGAAATTGCGCCTTTTTCCACATATATTTTTTCAATGGGACAGGAGTGATGCTTGCCGCATTTGCAGTCAACACCCTTTAGAATTTCATTTATATCCATTTTTATTACACTCCTTTTTATGCTGTAACAACATTATATACCAAATCCTTAAATAAAACAAGATTTATATGATATTTTTATACCTTTTTTACCTGTGCTGTGAGCATAACCTTTGATTTCTCATATTATGTTAAAGGAGAGTTATTCTCCAACAGAAAGGAAATATTCAAATGGCTCAATTCACTAACCAAGCACAGCTCTCCTACGGCAATGTGGTAACAAGCTCCAACGTTGCGGTGGGTGAAATTGTGACTCAGCTGACCGCCACTAAAACAGCGGTTAGACAAAGCTACGCACAAGGCTCTACAATCACCTATATTGTAAATATTATAAATTCAGGCGCCACAGGGGTAAACGGCTTAACCGCCACAGACAATTTAGGCGAATACACCTTCGGCATCGGCACGCTTGTGCCCCTTGATTATGTCGAGGGCACCCTTTTGTATTTTGTAAACGGCACGCCCCAGCCTGCCCCAACTATCACAGGTCTTAGCCCTTTAACTGTAACGGGCATATCCGTACCTGCCGGTGGAAATGCGCTTTTGGTTTATGAAACAAGGGTAAACCAATACGCACCCATTAACGACGGTGGAGAGATAGCAAACACAGTGTCCGTAACAGGCGAGTGTGCAAATGTTACAGCGAGCGAAACGGTAAGCGCCGTATCCGCGCCCAGCATCACCATTACCAAATCTATTTCTCCTATTCCCGTTTCCTGTGGAGAGAGTGTAACCTACACAATTGTTATTGAAAACACAGGCGCAACACCTCTTACAGCAACGGATAACGCAATTATAACCGACACCTTCGACCCAATAATTGAAAATGTGACCGCCACATTAAACGGCGCACCCGTAGCCTTCACATACGATGAAGCAACAGGCTTGTTTACCACAAGCGAGGGCGCAATTACCGTGCCTGCCGCCACAATTACCCAAGACCTGACAACAGGTGAATGGACCGTTACCCCCGGGGTTTCCACCCTTATTGTAACAGGTACAATTTAACAAGCAAAAAGGCTATCGCTTATGCGTAGTGCCCTTAAGGACACTACGCAATGAAATAAATCCCTTGAGGGATTTGTGAAATGCACTTCGTGCGTGAAATTCGCTTTCAGCGAGTGAAATGCCTGCGGGCGTGAGGGGATTTATTTCATTTCACATCGAGCAGAGCGAGATATTTCACAATGTTCGACAGAAC
>JAFTMJ010000053.1 GCA_017452475.1 Clostridia bacterium
AAGGAATTAGGTTACACTTTTGTAGATATCGATGAATATATATGGCGAAAAGATACGAAAATCCCTTTTTCCGCAATGTTTTCACGGTCTGAAAAGATTAGTCGCTTGATGGATGCCATATCACAGTGTGAACACTTTGTAATGGCTGGCTCTATGGATTCATTTCACGAACATTTTGACCCTTTCTTTGAGTTGGTTGTTTATTTACATGCAGATGCACAAATTCGTGCAAAGCGTGTTCATGAACGCGAATTGGATCGATTTGGCAATCGCATCCTGAAAGGTGGAGATATGTATAATGAACATCAAAAATTTTTGAATGATATTTCCGGGTACGATTTTGGAATTGGTGGATGTACATTACAGCAGCATAAATTATGGCTAAAATCTCTGAAATGCAAAGTGATAAAATTAGATGGTACAAATACTTTGACAGAGAATTTGAATAAAATCATTGATGCGTATAGCGCCCAATAAATAAGAATTTGATGAGGAGTTACTATGAAAATAGAGATATTGCCAAACGGAATATGGTATCACGGTTCAAATAGAGTTTTTACCAAACTAAGAGCTAACAGTACCATTACACAATGGAAAGAGCTTGCAGAAGCTTTTTCACATCAGCCTTCTCGTCTTGGATATGATGATAATGGAGTAATTAGCCATAACGGAACAGAAAAAGGTTATTTGTATATAATTGATGAACCGATTATCGTGGGAGAAGATATATATCAACACCCTAGAACTACTATGGATGAAAATGCTGAATTTCTTACAAAAAGACCTTTAAAGGTTAAAATGATTTGTGAGCTATAAGTTCAAAAAAGACCTATCTAAATATACTGAAAAAGTTTTGAAAGCGATAAAATAGCGAGTGCATGCACTCGCTTTTCTATTAACGGTAGAATTGATTAGAAAGTTATCTAATCACTATTGACAAATCTTTTGCCGTCGTGTAGAATATAGGTGTAAGGTGCACCGAGAAAGGATTAAAATTATGAACGCAATAGAAATTGATAAGGCATTGACTGATATTGTCCTTGAAAAATACAGCGAATGTGAAAACAGATTAAGGGCAATAGATAAAAGCCTAAAAACCGAAAGAAAAGCAATACAGATTGAGCTTGGAATGTATGGCTTGTGCCTAAGGGCGGGCTTGCTTTACTACACCACAGGAAAAAGAGAGGATACCTTGAGGCACTTTTTAAGACAAGGGAAAATGATTTTCTCGAAATTTCCTAAAATTCTACAAGCCTATGAAAATGCAAATAATGAGGAACAGTTGATTTTGGTGGCAGCCCTGCGTCAGGAGGCATTCATGCGTGACCAGTTTTCCGACAAAAACCAAGAAGACTATAAAAAAGCGCAAGATTTAGGCTGCGTAGAGGAGGCATTTGAGCTGAAAATAAAAACCAACACACTTAACGCAGTATATAAGGCGTGGGAGGAATGGCGCAAAAAGGAAAAAATATACTTTAATATGTTTGGGTGAAGCTATGGAAAAGAAAATTGAAATATTAAAGATATTAGCTGACAAAACAAGACTTGAAATTTTAGGAATACTGTTAAAAGAGGATTGCTACGTGGAAAAAATCGCATCAAGTCTTGACATAACCTCCGCCACCGCCTGCTACCATTTAAAGCGTATGGAAAAGGCGGGAATAGTAAAGTGCGCCCGATCCCAGTTTTATATTATGTATTCACTGAATAAAGAGGTGTTTAACATGTCTCTTGGCGAGTTCATTATGCCAAACGAGGCAGACAGTGAGGAAAAATACAAAAGGTCGGTTATAAACAGCTTTTTTAAGCTTGGCAAGCTGCTTTCAATTCCTGTTCAGCAAAAGAAAAGAGAAATAGTTTTGTATGAAATTACAAAAGCCTTTGAATTTGATAAGCAATACGCAGAAGCAGAGGTGAATTCCGTAATAAAAGATTATTACGAGGATTATTGCACCGTAAGACGGGAGCTTATAGCCTTTAAAATGCTTGAAAGAGAAAACAGCACATATAAGAGGATAAAATGAAGAGAATAATTATTTCCGAGAAAATAATTGAGTATAGGCAAAAGCAGCAAATAACCCAAAGGGAGCTTGCGCAAATGCTTGGCGTTTGTCATCAAGCGGTTTCAAAATGGGAAAGATGTGAAAGCTATCCCGATATTATATTTTTGCCAAGCATAGCTAAGCTGCTGTCCTGCTCCATAGATGATTTTTTCACAAGTAATTAACCTTGAAGTTAACTTACATTTCGCAAATCAAAACCGCTGATGCAAACGCATCAGCGGTTTTGATTTATAAGCTATACATTAAATCTAAAAAGAACAATATCACCGTCGGCAATTACATATTCCTTGCCCTCGGAGCGAACCAAGCCCTTTTCCTTAGCGGCTGTCATTGTGCCGCAGGCAACAAGGTCATCAAAGGCAACAATTTCAGCACGGATGAAGCCACGCTCAAAGTCAGAGTGGATTTTGCCTGCCGCCTGTGGAGCCTTAGTACCCTTTGTAATTGTCCAAGCACGAACCTCTTGAGGTCCTGCAGTTAAATAGCTGATAAGACCAAGCAGGGAATAGCTTGCCTTTATAAGCTTGTCAAGACCGCTTTCCTCAATGCCAAGGTCGGACAAGAACATTTTCTTTTCATCATCGTCAAGCTCGGCAATTTCAGCCTCAATTCCTGCGCAAACAGGGATAACCTCGCTCTTTTCGCTCTTTGCAAATTCCAAAACGCTTTGATAGAACTGATTGTCACTTAAATCGCCGGCAAGGTCATCCTCGCTGATGTTAGCCGCATAAATTACAGGCTTAATTGTAAGGAGAGCTACCTCTGAAATCATAGCTCTTTCCTCTTCATCATAGTCAAGGCTTCGTGCGCTCTTGCCCTCCTCCAGCGCCTTCATAACTCTTTCAAAAAGCTCAAGCTTGGAGGCTAAGGTTTTGTCACCCTTCATCGCCTTCTTTACAGCGTCAATCCTTCTTTCCAAAATCTCCATATCGGAAAGAATAAGCTCAAAGTTAATTGTTTCCAAGTCACGGATAGGGTTAATGCTGCCGTCAACGTGAATAATATCTGTGTTTTCAAAGCAACGCACAACGTGTACAATTGCGTCAACCTCACGGATGTGAGAAAGGAACTTGTTGCCAAGACCCTCACCCTTTGACGCGCCCTTAACAAGACCTGCAATGTCAACAAACTCAATTACGGCAGGGGTGTATTTTTCAGGCTTATACATTTCAGCCAAAACATCAAGGCGGGAGTCGGGCACCATAACAACGCCAACATTAGGCTCAATGGTGCAGAAGGGATAGTTAGCGCTTTGCGCGCCTGCGTTTGTCAGCGCATTAAAAAGTGTACTTTTGCCAACATTAGGCAAACCAACAATACCAAGCTTCATTATATACCTCATAAAATCATTAATAAGTCGTACATATTATACATTATTTTTTCAAATACTGCAAGTCAAAAAGTAAAATTTTTAAAAATCTGCGTATTTTTGGCATATTTACACCCTATATTCACACAATTTTCACAAACATAGTATAGAATATAAACAACATATTACAAAAATTTTAACTAAAGATGAGTAAAATTGAAAAAACTGTTTACAATTAGTTAAAAATATGATATAATTAATTAACAAAAGTGCGGAGGAAAAGAAAATGCTTGGAACAAAGATGTTAATTATTGATGATGACCAGAACATTTGCGAGTTAATAAAGGTTTATTTTCAGAACGAGGGCTACGATGTTGCCATAGCAAATGACGGAATTGAGGGTATGGCTATGTTTAAGAGCTACGACCCGGATATCGTTTTGCTTGACCTAATGCTTCCTAAGAAGGACGGTACAGACGTTTGCCGTGAAATTAGGGCAAACTCCAACAAGCCAATGATTATGATTACCGCAAAGGGTGAGGTTTTTGATAAGGTGCTTGGCTTGGAGCTTGGTGCTGACGACTTTGTTGTTAAGCCCTTTGATATGAAGGAGCTTTTGGCAAGGGTTAAGGCAGTGCTTAGAAGATACAGCACTATGGAAACCCATGTGGATAGGGACACTCTTCGCTTTGACAATATGGAAATCAGCTTGGCTAACCACGAGCTTAAGATAAAGGGTGAGAGCATTGATATTCCGCATAAGGAGCTAATGCTTCTTTACTTCCTTGCTAAAAACTTTAACAGAGTATATACAAGAGACCAGCTTCTTAACAAGGTTTGGAGCTTTGATTATCTTGGGGATTCCCGTACGGTTGATGTTCATGTTAAGCGCCTTCGCGAGAAGCTGACAGGCGTTTCTGACAAGTGGGAGCTTAAGACGGTTTGGGGCGTTGGCTATAAATTTGAGGTGTTTCCGCAAAACGCAGAATAATTTAAAACGGGTTGTGTCAAAACAACCCGTTTTTATGTTGACTTTGCCCCAAAATTATATTATACTAATAAAAAAGAAAGGAGGACGCATATGAAAAAAATTCTAAGAGCAATAACAATAAGATATATGATAATTTTTATGACTCTTATTATTTTGACGGTTGCTATTTTGGGTGCTATGATTGCCTCGATTTTGTCCTCCTACTCTGTTGATATGAAAATGGAGGAGCTGTCCACCGCCAATATTCTGTTTAAGGCGTATTATACGGACGCTGACAGTGAAATCGGTGTTGAGCAATCCCTGAAGGTCACAGATGCTGAGCTGCAAAAGGTTTTGCATGTTACCTTTTTGACAAGCGAGGGTAACAAGCTTTTGATTGCGGACAAAAACGGCATTTTGGTTATGCATGCCTGCAAAACGCCAAAGGAAAAGGATCCGACCATTACTTATAAGGACAGCATAGAGAAGGATGTTAAGCTTTTAAATTCTACCAAGCTCCCAAAGAGAATTATTGACAGCATAAATACAGATGGTGACTTGTCGATGAGCAACACCTGTGGTGGCATGTTTGATGAAAAGGTTATTTGGTTTGCTTCCGCACTAAAGGGAGTTGACGGGGAAACGAGGGGATATATCGTTTCCTATACGGATGCAGGCGGAGAGGGGGATCTCTTTATAGAGATGCTTAAGTCCATCTCCTTGACCACTATGTGGCTGCTTTTTGTAATTATGGTGGCAATTTATGTAATCAGCTACAAGGTTACAATGCCTCTTCGTGAAATAAGCAGCGCTGCAAAGAGCTTTGCAAGGGGCAGCTTTGATGTTCGCGTTCCCGAAAGAGGTAATGATGAAATAACCGACCTTGCCAGGTCCTTTAACAAAATGGCGGTTGAGTTGCAGGCTAAGGATGATATGCAAAAGCAGTTTTTAAGCAGTGCCTCCCATGACCTTCGCACACCGATGACCACCATTGCAGGGTTTATTGACGGTATTTTGGATGGCGCTATTCCAAGCGAAAAGCAGGAGCATTACCTTAAAATAATTAAAAGCGAGGTTCAGCGCCTTAGCCGCTTGGTTTCATCACTTCTTGACATTTCAAGGCTTCAGTCAGGGGATAGGAAGTTTGAAAACAAGCCATTTAATATTTGCGAAATGGCAAGGCAAACCATAATATCCTTTGAAAATCAGTTTAATGAAAAGGAGCTGGACGTGGAGTTTGACTCCGAGGAATATGATATTTTGGCGCTGGGCGACAGAGACGCAATCAATCAAGTTGTGTACAATTTGTGCCATAATGCAATCAAGTTTTCCTACAAGGGGTCAAAATACAGGGTGCGCATATGCTACGCCGAGGATAACACGGTTAAGTTTTCTGTGTATAATGAGGGAATAGGTATTTCCAAGGAGGAGCTTCCCTTCGTGTTTGACAGGTTCTATAAGAGTGATAAGAGCAGGGGACTTGACAAAACAGGTGTTGGCTTAGGCTTGTTTATTTCAAAAACAATCATTGATGCCCATAAGGGTGATATGACTGTAAACAGTGAATATGAAAAATGGTGTGAATTTTCCTTCACGCTTCCAAAAGGAGAAAAGGATTGATAATTGAGTATGTTGCAACCTGCCTTTTCGGCTTGGAAAGTCTTCTCGGTGAGGAGATTGAAGCCTTGGGCTACAAAAGGACAGAAACGATGGACGGCAGGGTTAGCTTTACAGGAGATGAATATGCTGTTGCTAACTGCAGTATTAATTTGCGCTTTGCGGAAAGGCTTTATATTAAGGTTGGCGAATTTAATGCGTATACCTTTGACGGGCTATTTGAGGGCGTAAAATCCCTTGAATGGGAAAAATGGATAGGGCAGGAGGATGAATTTCCTGTTCGTGGACATAGCATAAAAAGTAAGCTTTTTTCAATTCCCGATTGCCAAAAAATAATCAAAAAGGCGGTCGTTTCCCGCCTTTCGGAAAAATACGGTGTTAGCTGGTTTAATGAAAGAGGAGTTAAATATCAAATAGACTTCTTTATCTTTAAGGACAGAGCCACCCTTATGATTGACACCTCGGGCACACCCCTGCACAAAAGGGGTTACCGTCCCAAGGCAAACGAGGCACCGATTAGGGAAACCCTTGCCTGCGCCTTGGCAAAGCTTTCCCGCCCAAGGGAGGATGTTCTTTTTTGGGACCCCTTCTGCGGCTCGGGAACAATCGCTATTGAGGCGGCAATGCTAATGACCAATACCGCCCCGGGCTTGAACAGAGCCTTTGCGGCAGAGCTTTTCCCACAGTTTAAAAAGGAGCTTTGGATAAGGGCAAGGGAAGAGGCAAGGGCAAAAATTATAAAAGACTCACCCTTTACTGTGTACGCCTCCGACATTGACCCGGAGTGCGTCAAAATAGCCACGGAAAGCGCAAAGCACGCAGGGGTTTACAAAAATATGAAAATTTTTCAGCAGGATGCCCTAACCATTTCCACAGAAGGAAGGCGCGGCACCGTTGTTTGTAATCCTCCGTACGGTGAAAGGCTTTTGTCAATGAAGGATACAGAGGCGCTTTACAAAAAAATGGGCGAGCATTTTAAAACCCTTGACAGGTGGCAGATGTATATAATCACCAGTCACGAGGAGTTTTGCAAGCTCTTTGGCAGAAAGGCAGACAAGGTAAGGAAGCTTTATAACGGTATGATACCCTGTTATTTCTACCAATTTTTTAAAAACGACAAAAAATAGTTTAAATAATTTACCTCCGTCAATACTAACAAAAAGTATTTACGGAGGTATTTTAATGCAGGAGTTAACGGAGGACTTTGACCGAAATATCGACACTCTTGACGGTATTTTGAATATAAAAGAGAATTTTGACCTAATAAAAAGAGAAATGATTATAAGCGGGCAACGGGTTACAATGTACTATGTTGACGGCTTTGTTACCGCAGCCATAATGCAAAAGCTGATGATGCACTTAACATCGGTTAAGGATTTCGGCAACGGCAAGCAGGGCGCGGTCGAAAAATTCATAAAAAGCAGTGTTCCGAGCGTGGAGGTGGATGCGGTATATGACTTTGATACTGTTGTAACAATGGTGCTAAGCGGCTGCTCCGCCATTTTGGCAGAGGGCTTTGGCAAGGGAGCTGTAATAGTTGACGCCCGTTCTTATCCCGCCCGAGTTACGGAGGAGCCGGGAAACGATAAGGTAATGCGGGGCGCTAGAGATGGCTTTGTTGAAACCTTAATTTTCAACACCGCCATGGTTCGCCGCAGAATAAGGGATCCCCATCTTCGGGTTAAATATGCTAATGTCGGGGAAAGGTCAAAAACCGATATAGCAGTGGTGTATATAGAAGGAAAAGCCGACCCTGTGTACGTAAAACAGCTAATTGAAAAAATAAATTCCATAAAAACCGATGCTTTGCCAATGGGTCACCAAAGCTTGATTGAGTGCCTTATAAAAAAACGGTGGTACAACCCGTTTCCAAAGGTTAGATGCACGGAAAGACCCGATGCTGCCTGCGCGTCTATCTTGGAGGGAAGCGTAATTGTTTTGTGCGATACCTCACCTGAGGCAATGATTTTGCCAACAGCAATATTTGACTTTTTGCAGGAAACGGATGACTATTACTATCCTTGCTTTACAGGCACATACTTAAGGCTGATTAGGCAAATGGTGTTTTTAGGCGCAATTTTTTTAACCCCTGTTTGGTATACCCTTGTGGTAAACGCCGCCCATTTGCCGCAGTGGATTGCATTTATTGTCCCCGACGATATGGGTAAGGTTCCTATAATTGCGCAGCTTTTAATTGTGGAGTTTGTCCTTGACGGCTTGAAGCTGGCTTCACTGAACACCCCAAATGTGTTATCTAATTCCTTTAGCGTGGTTGGTGGACTTTTGCTTGGTGATTTTGCCGTTCAAATCGGCTGGCTTTGCCCCGATGCAATATTCTATATGGCAATAGAGGCAATCGCAGGCTTTACCCAGTCCAATTACGAGCTTGGCTATGCCTTTAAATTTATGCGAATTTTGTCTATTATTTTAGTCCATTTCTTGAACTTTTGGGGGCTTATTATCGGAACGGGAGTCACAATTTTATTAATTGCCACAAATCAAACCGTCCTTGGCAGGCGAGATTATTTGTACCCCTTAATTCCCTTTAACGCAAAAGCCTTAAAATCATTGTTCTTTAGAGTCAAAAAACCGTAAAAACAGACACGTCAGCCACTTTTTTGGCTGACGTGTCTCGCTTTATTCGTCAATTTTAATTTGTACGGTATTTCCCTTGTATGGCAAACCGAGATGCTCGTAGGCAAGCCTTGTTACACACCTGCCGCGGGGCGTTCTTGAAAGATAACCGATTTGCATAAGGTAAGGCTCATATACATCCTCAATGGTGATAGCCTCCTCACCAATTGTTGCGGCTAAGGTTTCAAGTCCTACAGGACCGCCGTCATAAAACTTGATAATTGTTTCGAGCATTTTTCTGTCTATGTTGTCAAGTCCAAGCTCATCGATTTCAAGCGCTTTCAAGGCAGTTTTGGCGATAGCAAGCGTTATTCTGCCATCCCCCTTAACCTGTGCATAGTCACGGACTCTCTTTAACAGCCTGTTTGCAATACGGGGTGTACCCCTTGACCTTGAAGCAATTTCGTAAGCGCCCTCATCGTCAATCTCCACCTCAAGCAGAGAAGCGCTGCGCTTAATAATAGTTGCAAGCTCGTCAGGGGTGTAAAGCTCCAAGCGGAGTAAAACTCCAAACCTATCACGGAGTGGGGTTGTAAGCTGTCCTGCCCTTGTGGTAGCGCCAACCAAGGTAAACTTGGGTAGCGGCACACGGATGCTCCTTGCCGCAGGACCCTTGCCAATGATAATGTCAAGGACAAAGTCCTCCATTGCAGGGTACAAAATTTCCTCAATGGAACGGGAAAGACGGTGTATTTCGTCAATAAAAAGCACATCACCCGGGGCAAGGTTGGTAAGGATAGCCGCTAAATCTCCCTGCTTTTCAATGGCAGGACCTGAGGTTACCCTAAAGTTAACGCCCATTTCTGTGGCTATAATACCTGAAAGCGTTGTCTTTCCAAGACCGGGAGGGCCGTAGAGAAGAACGTGGTCCAAGGAGTCCTGCCTGCCCTTTGCCGCATCAATGTACACCTTAAGCATTTCCTTAACCTTTTCTTGACCGATGTATTCATCGAATGCCTTGGGTCTAAGGCTGACCTCCACTTCCCCGTCCTCACCGGAGGCTTCGGTTGAAACTATTCTGCTTTCATAATCAAATTCTGTTTCGTCAATCATCGTTTAAACCTCATTTCATCAGCTTGGAAAGGGCAATTGGTATAATTTTTGTAACATCCATATTTGGGTCAATACCGCCCAAGGCTCTTTGTGCCTCAGCCTTAGAGTAGCCAAGCACCACCAAAGCGTCCAGAGCCTCGGAAAGATTGGAGCTTTTTGCAAAGGAAATTGGGGCTTGCGCACCGATATCGCTTGAGGTGGCAAACACCTGCTTTGCAATCTTGTCCTTAAGCTCAAGAACAACCCTTGCCGCGGTTTTTGTGCCCACACCGCTTGCCTTTGCAATTGTTTTTGTGTCCTCACCGCAAATCGCCATGCTAAGCTTGTCGGGTGTCAGCAGGGAAAGGATAGACATTGCCGCCTTCGGTCCCACGCCTGAAACGGTGATAAGGAGCTTAAATGCGCTTAGCTCATCGCTTGTTTTGAAGCCGTAAAGCTCTACGGCATCCTCCCTTACTTGTAGATAGGTTAAGAGCTTTTGGCTCTTTCCCACGTTGCCCACAATGGAGGTATAGGTGTTGTCGCTTACGGAAAGCCTGTAGCCAACACCGTTACAGTCAATAACACAGGAGCCCTCCTCGCAAAGCTCAAGTGTACCGTTAAGATGGTATATCATTGTTATCCTCGCTTATTTCGTCATTCGTTTCGTTTTCGTGTTCAACTTGCACGTCTTCCTCGTCGCTCTGTGCCACATTCTCAATGCCCTCATCATAAGGCTCCAAGCCGTAGTCCTCGGCATTTTCCATTGGTAGGGCTTCATCATTGCCTTCGCTTGGAGCAGGCTTGTTTTTTAGCTTTTTTCTATAAATTTTGTCAAGGAAAATCATTGCTACAAACAACGCAATTCCCACAAGGCTTATAGCAGCACCGGTCCAAAACTGAGTGTGAACATAAACAATTTCAATATCGTGCTTGCCCTCTGTAATGTCAAAGCCCATCATCGAGTCCAATAGCATATATGTGTCAACCCTCTCACCGTCAACATAAACTATCCAGTTGCTATCATAGGGTATAGTAGTAAATATGGTGCCGTCCTTTGAAGAATTAACGCTTCCCACAAAGCTTGTATCGGAAAACTCCGTAATTTTCAAGCCGCCCGCCTTAAGTGTGTCGGTTGCGTTCTTTAGCTCCTCATCATTTACCTGCACAAAGTAGTCCTTTGTGTCCCAAAGATAAATTCTGTAGTGTGAAAAATCAAGATTAACGGTAACGGTTGTGCCTTTTTTGTAGTAGCCTAAGTCAATAATGCGCTTGTTATCATCCTGGAAGTGGTTGGTTGAAATCGTTTTGCCGTCTACAGTAAGGGTAGCAGCGGTGGTGTATGGGGTGGGCAAATACATATAAATATTGCCGTCATAAGAAGCGGTAACCTTGAAAAAGAAGCTTCCTACAGAAGCGGAAGGCTCCTTGCGGAAGTCAACACCGCCCTTGTCATCGTAATCAATGTAGCTTAGGTTATCGTCAATTGTAATGTACTTGCAGGTTTCAAAAAGGGTAACATCCTTGCCAAGCATACTGCTGTATAGCTGGTTTGCGGTGGCAAATGGGGACTTGTCTCCGTAGAAGAATTGCTTTTCCTCTAATACCTTTTCCATATTCTTGTCAACCAAGTAAGCAATTGGCAGTGAATAGGGGTTTTCGTAAATTACAAATCCGCCCTTGGTAGTAATTGAGCCGTAAAGGGAGCTAACGCTGTTAAAGCCCGGCAGCTCACCGTTTGTGTCCTCCTTTTCCATGCCTATAACATATTTAATTCCGAACAGTGAGTCTGTTACAGGGTTGCCTGAAAGATACTTCATTGTTTGTCCCTGCGCGTTGTAGCCAAGCCTTTCAAGCAGCTTGAAGGAAGCGGCATTGAAGGTGGAGGTGAATTCGGAAATACCGTTCATATTGCCAAGCAGGTTGTCGTTTGGCTTTCTGAAGAATGTATGCTCGGAACGGTAGAAGGTGGAGTCGAGCTTATATAATTCCTCGGAAGCCAAGGTAATCTTGTCCTCATAGGTTCTGTAATTCTCGCGAGAGGCGCAACCGCCGTCCTTCAACTCTCCGTCCCAGTTGATAGCCGAGTTTGCAAAAGCCTCAACAAAAACAACGACAGCAAGCAAAATATTCATAAGCTTGTATTTTTTTGTGTGTTTTCTCAAAACAAACAGCATAAGATATACAAGTATGAACAAAATGGAGAGCCAAACCACGCCGTATTCGGGCTTAACCTCCAGCATTACCCAGCCGCCGTTCATCCACTCATATCTTTTTAGCAAAACAAGCCTTTGCACAAGAATAACGAGTAAAATAAGCGCGGCGGAAATCTTGCCAAGGCAGGATGTGCTTGCTTCGTCAAGCTCCTCATATCCCCTGTATGCCATTACAAGAAGCACAAAGCAAAGCATAAAGCTATATCTGTAGTTAAACCAAATGGGGGCTTGGAAGCCGTGCCAAACAAGGTCAATGGTGTTTACAGAGAAGCTGACAACAAATACCAGAGCAAGAACAGTATAAAAAATCTTTTCCCTTGGCTTGATTTTCTTTGAAAGATAGAACAGTGGGAGCATAATCAGCATAAGCGTGCCTGCGTATATGTTTGGCGTGCCCTCACTTCTTACAGTGTCGAAGGAGCCAACAAACATTTTGGCAATGAGCTGAATTACATCAAACCTTAAGTCAGGGTCAAAGCCGCTGTCCTGGTAGGTGGATTTACCAAAGGACAGGGAGTAGTATGCGGAAAGGATAATTGCTGCCGCCATCATAATGGCGATAAGGGAGAACAGGGCAATCCTTACAAAGCTTTTAAGAAGATGCCTGTCCTCGTTTATTAAGTTGTTTTCCTTGTTCGACTTGGACAAAATACAGAAAATAAAGTAAAATGCAACAAAGATGCAAAGCATATAGCCGATGTAGTAGTTACTGCAAATGGCTATTGCTAAGGAAATGGTAAACAGCTTAAATTTGCCTTCCTTAACAAGGGCTTCAATGCCTAATGCAATTAAAGGTAGCCAAATAAGTGCATCCATCCACATAGTGTTAAACTGATATATTGTGGCATAGGTGCAAAGGGCATACATAACAGAGAACATAACGAAGCCAAGGGAATTTCTTTTTCTTGTCTTGTTAAGATAGATGCAGAAGGTAAGGGAGGCAAGTCCGCTTTTTAGCGCAAACATAGTCATTATTGCCTCTGTAATTGCCGTTTCGGGGAAGATAACAACAAGCCAGGAAAGCGGTGAGGCAAGGTAGTAGGTGAAGTAGCCTAAAAATTCACCGCCCAAGCTCCTTTCAAAGGTGTAAAACAGGGACTCCTGTCCTGTATAAATATCTCGCAGCTGCTCAAAGAAGTAAACATACTGTCCGTCCATATCGAGGGTGAGGATTGACAGCTCACCAAATGGGAACATTGACATGCAGGCGTAGGTAATGTATAAAATTACAACAGGAATGCAGAAGGAAAGGTAGTAAAAGTTCTTTTCGCTAAGACTCCTTACAAATCTGTTCGGTAACGATTTGAAGAACCCAACAGCTCGGTCAAAAAGCTTGCCAAGCCTTGTGGGCTCGCCCTTTATGTTCTCCCCGACGATGACAGCCTCGCCGCCTGCGCTTATAGAAGAGTTATGCTCGTTTTGTGGAAAATTATTTTCTAAATTACTCATTTCAATTCTCACTCGGGATAATATTTTTTATCATTTTTTCAAGCTTGACTCTTTCAAGGGTCAAGGCGCGGCCACACAAGGTGCAAACAATTTTAATGTCAGAGCCTACACGGCTGACACGGAAAAGCCTATTCCCACAGGGGTGAGGCTTTTTAAGCTCAAGCGTATCCCCTGCATTAATGGTGGGTATAGTTTTCATAAGCACCTCCAAAATGCAAAATTTGCCATAATAATACATCATATATTATACCACGGTAAATGCGCAAAATCAAGTTAATTTAAAATATAAAAAAATTTACAATATAATATTTGACATGCATAAATAATTGTGCTATAATATAATGAATTTGAAGTAAAGGAGGCGTTTCTTATGGTTATTTTAGGTATCGACCCGGGCTTTGCCATTGTTGGCTGGGGCGTGCTCGAATGTGTGCACGGTAAGTTTCGTGTTATGGGTTACGGCTCTATACAAACCAAGGCGGGCTTGCCAATTGAGGAGCGCCTCAAGCAAATCTATGACGGCATGAATGTTATTGTTGATAAGTACAAGCCTGAGGTTATGGCAATTGAGGAGCTTTTTTGGAACACTAACCAAAAGACAGGTATTTGCGTTGCGGAGGCAAGGGGCACAATCCTTTTAGCCGCCCACCAAAAGGGCTTGAAGATATTTGAATATACACCGCTTCAGGTTAAGCAGGCGGTTGTTGGCTACGGCAGGGCAGAGAAAAAGCAGGTTATAACAATGGTTACCACCCTTCTTAATTTACCGAAGCCCCCAAAGCCCGATGACACGGCGGATGCCTTGGCATTGGCAATTTGCCACGGTCACGCAGGCTCAAATGTGCTGAGCAAATATTACAGGATGTAAACGGAGAAAAGAGAATGTATTTAGCTAATAATTGGAAGGACTATGAGCTTTTGGATACCTCTGACGGCGAAAGGCTGGAAAGATGGGGTAAGTATATTTTAATCCGTCCCGACCCACAGGTTATTTGGAAGGGTAAGCGCGAGCATAAGCTTTGGCGGGCAGCGCACGGTATTTACAGGCGCTCAAGCAGCGGTGGCGGCGCTTGGATAAAGAATGACGTGCCCGAGAAATGGACAATTAATTACGGCGAGCTTACCTTTAACCTTAAGCCGATGGGCTTTAAGCATACGGGTCTTTTCCCCGAGCAGGCGGCAAATTGGGATTGGTTTTCCAAGCTTATTGAAAAAAGGAAACAAAAGGGCAAGACTGTTAAGGTTTTGAACCTGTTTGCATATACAGGCGGTGCAACCGCCGCAGCGGCTAAGGCAGGGGCAGAGGTTGTCCATGTTGATGCCTCCAAGGGCATGGTTGCCTGCGCTAAGGAAAATCTTGCATCAAGCGGACTTGGGGATGCACCTGTTAGGTACATTGTTGATGACTGCCGCAAGTTTGTGGAGAGGGAAATTCGCCGCGGCAATAAGTACGACGGTATTATTATGGACCCGCCTTCATACGGCAGGGGCCCCGGCGGCGAGGTTTGGAAATTAGAGGACGCGGTGTGCGACTTTGTTTCCCTTTGCGAAAAGGTGCTGTCCGATGACCCCTTGTTTATGCTTATCAACTCCTATACAACAGGCTTAAGCGCATTGACAATGGGCTATGTTTTGGATGTTGAGGTTGTTAAGAAGCATGGCGGCAGGGCAGAAACAGGGGAGCTGGCGTTGCCCGTTACACAAACAAAGAGCTATTTGCCCTGCGGCGCAAGCGCCCGTTGGGTTGCTAATGAGGAATAAATATGTCAAATCCATTGATTAAGTTAGAAAATGTTTGCTTCAAATATCCTAACTCCGACCTTGAGGAAAACAACTTTGCAGTTAACAATGTTTCCCTTGAGATTATGGAGGGGGAGTTTGTTGCAATCCTCGGTCATAACGGCTCGGGTAAGTCCACAACCGCAAAGCTGATCAACTTAATTCTTAATGCGGACAGCGGTAAGATTTATGTAGACGGCAAGGATGTTTGCGAAAAGGAGCTTTCCGACGAGGAGGCTTTTGAGGTTAGAAAAAAGATAGGTATGGTTTTTCAGAACCCCGACAACCAAATTGTTGCCACAGTGGTTGAGGAGGATGTTGCCTTTGGCCCCGAAAATCTGGGGCTCCCACCTGCCGAAATAAGAAAAAGGGTGGATGAGGCGCTTTCTATAGTAAATATGAAGGAGTATGCAAGGCACGCTCCCCACAAGCTGTCGGGCGGTCAAAAGCAGCGCATTGCCATTGCGGGCGTTATCGCAATGAAGCCAAAGTGTATTATTTTTGACGAGTCAACCGCTATGCTTGACCCACAGGGCAGAAAAGAGGTTATGAACACAATAAAGCGCCTTAACCGTGAGGAGGGGATGACTGTTGTGTTAATCACCCACTATATGAACGAGGCGCAGGAGGCGGACAGGGTGCTTGTTATGAAAAACGGCTCTGTTTACCTACAGGGCACGCCAAACCAAGTATTTTCCCAGCCTGATAAGCTGTGGAGCGCAGGGCTTGAGGTGCCGCAGAGTGTTGAGCTTATTGATAAATTAAACAAGGAGCTTTCTTTAAATTTACCGTTGCAGGTATACACCCAAAAGGAGTGCGCAAGGGTAATTATGGAGAAGCTGACGGAGAATAAATAAGGAATGTCAATAGTTGAATTAAAGGATATTAACTTCATTTATGGCAAAAAAACCCCATACGAAATAAAGGCGCTTGATGATATAAATTTAGCGATTGAGGAAAACTGTATAACGGGTATCATTGGACACACAGGCTCTGGAAAATCCACGCTTATACAGCTTTTGAACGGTCTTGCAAAACCAAGCAGCGGGGTTGTTTATATAGACGGCAAAAATATTTGGGAAAAGCCTAAGGAAATCAAAAAAGTAAGGTTCCTTGTGGGTATGGTTATGCAATACCCCGAGTATCAGCTTTTTGCGGATACGGTTAAGGAGGATATTGCCTTCGGTCCTAAAAATATGGGTCTTGACGAAAAGGAAATTGAGGAAAGAATTAAAAAGAGTATAGAGTTTTGCGGTCTTAATAAGGATATTCTTGAAAAATCCCCCTTTGATTTGTCAGGCGGACAAAAAAGGCGTGTTGCCTTGGCAGGAGTAATGGCAATGAACCCGAAAATTCTTGTTCTTGATGAGCCTGCGGCAGGCCTTGACCCAAAGGGCAGGCGCGAAATCCTTGGCGGAATTAAGGAGTACCAAAGGCAAAGCGGCACAAGCGTTATTATTGTCAGCCACAGTATGGAGGATATGGCAATGTACTGCGACAGGGCAATTGTTATGCGCCACGGCAAAATTGTTACCCACGGCACCTGTGCCGATGTTTTTTCACAGCACAAGCTTTTGCTTGACGTGGGCTTGGATGTGCCGGAAATTACGGGAATTATACTTGAATTAAGGGCTATGGGCACTGAAATTCCCGAAAATATATATACCGTTGACGGTGCTGTGGAAGCCATAAAGCATCTTTACCTGTCAAAAGAGAGGGGTGTATGATATGGAAGCATCCTTTGGTGTATATTATGAAAAGGATACGGTAATTCACAGGCTTGACCCAAGGACAAAGCTGCTGTTTATGATTGCGTTTATAGTATGCATCTTTGTTGCCTCAGATATTTATGCCTATATAATGTTAATCGGCATAACGGTTGCATCTATATTATTTAGTAGAGTACCAATACTTATGGTGCTAAAGGGGCTAAAGCCAATATTCATTATCGTAATCTTTACAACAATTTTGAACCTGTTCTGGACAGACGGCACAACAGTGCTTGCCACTTGGAACGTTATACCTGATTTTTGGACAATCACAATTTATAAGGAAAGCCTGATAAGGGCGGGAATATTAGCTCTAAGAATTATAATTCTTATGGCTTGCACAAGCCTATACTTTTCCTATACAACAACTCCTATTGAGTTAACAGACGGAATTGAAACGGGCTTGGGATTCCTAAAGAAAATAAAAATACCCATCCACGAGTTCGCAATGATGATGACCATTGCCTTGAGGTTCATTCCAACCCTTGTTGATGAAACAACAAAGATTATGAACGCACAAAAGGCAAGGGGCGCGGACTTTTCAAGCGGGGGCTTGATAAAGCGCGCAAAAGCATTAATTCCAATCATAATCCCTCTGTTCGTTTCCGCCTTCCGTAGGGCAGATGAGCTGGCAACGGCTATGGAATGTCGCTGCTACCACGGCGGCAAGGGCAGGACAAGGATGCGCGCCCTAAAGATGAAGGCAAGGGATTATATATTCTTGCTTCTAACAGGCGCTATGATTGCAGGCGTTATTTTGCTTAACATCTACGCAACAGGATATAAGGTTTGATTATGAGAAAAGTATTATTAACCGTTTCCTATAACGGCAGGGCATACCACGGATATCAGCTTCAGGATGAGCTGCCAACGGTTTCATTAATGCTAAACCGTGCCGCCCGCGAGGCGTTTGGCTTTGAATGTAATGTTACAGGCTGCAGCAGGACAGATGCAGGGGTACACGCCCTTGGCTTTTGTGCAACCGTTGAACCGAAAAGCAGCGGAGATGAAATCACCGTTCCTATTGATAAGGTGCCAATTGCAATGAATATTAAGCTTCCACCGGACATTGCGGTGCTTTCCGCCAAGGAGGTGGAGGAAAGCTTTCACCCGCGGTACGATGTGGTTAAGAAGGAATATGTTTATAAAATCCATGCAAGCCGCATTAAAAACCCATTTTATGAGGGGCTTGCTTTAGAATACGGCAGGGAAATCTCCGATGAGGGGGTTTTGAAAATGGATAAGGCAGCAAAGCATTTTATAGGAACGCATAGGTTTGATGCCTTTATGGCACAGGGCTCCCAAATTGAGGACACGGAGAGGACCGTTTTTGATGCTAAGGTTATAAGAAACGGCGACCTTGTGGAGTTTACGGTTAGTGCTGACGGATTTCTTTACAATATGGTCAGAATAATGGTGGGAACTCTTTTGCGTGTTGAGTGCGGCAAGCTGAAGCCCGAGGAAATTCCTTCCATAATTGAGTCAAGAAACAGAGAAAATGCAGGCTTTACAGCAAAGCCTGACGGACTATATTTAAACAAAATATTTTATTATTCTTGACAAATGCCTAAAAACAGTATATAATATATGCGGAAAACTGATGCAAGGAGGTTACAATTTGGTTTTAAGCTTAGTTTTTGATATTTCAATTGCAGTCATCTGCTTAATTATAATTTTGCGAAACGCTATTAAAGGCTTTATTAAGTCGTTTATTTCCCTTATGAAGTCTGTTTTGGCAGTTTTCTTAGCGTACTTATTTAACGGTCCCTTGGCGCGGGCGCTTAGCGATTGGTTCTTTAATGACCTTTCGGTAGGTTGGGTTAAGGATTTGATGGTTTCCACTCAAAAGGAGGGTGGCTATGCCCTATATGAAATCTTTGACGGTATTCCCGATTGGTTTACAAAGGTTAGCATTAGCCAAGGTATTGAGGAAAGCACAGTTCAGCATTATTTCGTTGAGAGCAACTTAGCTCCTATTGAAATAGTCGATGAGCTGTCAGCTCTATTGGGTAATGCACTTTCAATGCTTATTTCAACAGTAATTGCCTTCTTGGTTATATTTATTGCTATAGAGCTTGTCTTAATAGGCGTTGGCGCACTTCTTAACAAGCTGGGCAAAATCCCTGTTTGGAGAGTTGTAAATATTATTCTCGGTGCCTTAATCGGTGCAATCATTTCTGCGGTAATTGCTTGGCTCATTTCATTTGTAATTGTGTTTATCTTTGAATTTGGTGCAAACTATTATCCGGATACATTCAATACAGAAGTAATCACAAACACAGTAATCGTTGAATTTTTCAAGGACCACAATCTGTTTACCATAGTAAGGGATTGGTTTATCTAAAATATTAGGGGCTGTTTATGTGATTGATATTCAGCCCCTTAACAATTATTTCAAGGGAAAGGAGCATGGTAATGACAGCGAGTATTATAATTGATATAGTTCTTGGCGTTTTAACACTGTTGGCAGTGCTGAAGTTTACTATAACAGGCTTTACTAAAAGCATACTCAACACACTTAAGCCATTAGTTGCAATTGTGTTAGCTATCATAATCAGAATTCCTGTTGCCCAGCTTTTTGACTCTTGGTTTATGCATGACAGTATCGTTGGTTGGGTTAAGCAATCCTTGGCGGATTCCTTAGCCGGTAATGATTCTTTTATTAATTTCGTTGATTTGTACAACACAACGCCTGGCTTCTTTAACACTGTGCTTTCTTGGTTTGGCTTGGGTGATGTTTCTGCCCTCGGCACCTTGGAGGCCTCTGATACAGAGGCAATCAATAGTCTGTCACAGGAGATAGGCTCTGCCATTTCAATGATGCTATCTACGGTGTTGGCTATTATTGTCTTGTTTATTGTCATTATAATTCTGCTTACAATATTAATAAAACTTGTTGGCTGCTTGACAAAAATTGCGCTGATTAATTTTATCGACAAAATATTGGGCTTTGTGCTCGGATTGGCAATAGCAGTGTTGTTTATATGGGCTGTATCGTATATAATGGATTTTGTAATAAGCTTGACCGACGGGTTTGGCGGTAGCTTCACCCTTGAGGATGTGAATAATTCAATGATAATCGGAATAGTAAGATATATTTTATAGCATATAGAGGAAAAAACATTATGGAAATGTGTGCAAGATGCAAAAAAAGACCGGCAACGGTTTATATAATGAAGCTGGAGAACAATGTTCAAAAGCAGGAGGGGCTTTGCCTTCAGTGTGCAAAGGAGCTTGGAATAAAGCCTGTTAATGATTTTATGAAAAAAATGGGCATTTCCGAGGAGGAGCTTGAAAATATGGAAAAGATGTTTTCCGAAATGCTCCCAATGGCACAGGACGGCGAGGAAAACGATGAGGATAGCCCCACTATAGATTTTTCAAAAATTATGCGTCAGGCAGGTCTTGGCATGGGCGAAAAAAAGGACAGTGCCAAGGATAAGGACGGAAAGAAGAAAAAGGATAGCAGGAAAAACTTAAACACCTTCTGCCATAATCTGACACAGGATGCGGTAAACGGCAAGCTTGACAAGATTGTAGGTAGGGAAAGAGAGCTTGAAAGGGTTATCCAAATTCTTTCAAGAAGGCAAAAGAATAACCCTTGCCTAATCGGTGAGCCGGGTGTTGGTAAAACAGCTATTGCAGAGGCGCTTGCCCAAAGGATTGCCACGGGTCAGGTTCCTTATAAGCTGAAAAAATGCGAGGTTTACTTGGTTGATTTAACCGCCCTTGTGGCAGGCACACAGTTTAGGGGACAGTTTGAGGCAAGAATAAACGGACTCTTAAACGAGGTTAAGGAGGCAGGTAACATTATCCTTGTAATTGATGAAATTCACAACATTGTTGGTACAGGCAATTCCGAGGGTAGTATGAATGCTGCAAATATCCTCAAGCCCGCCCTTTCAAGAGGAGAAATTCAGGTTATCGGTGCTACAACCCTTAAGGAGTATCGTAAATATATCGAAAAGGACAGCGCCCTTGAAAGAAGGTTTCAGCCTGTTAAGGTTGATGAGCCGTCAATTGATGAGTGCGTTGAAATGATAAAGGGAATTAAGAGCTACTATGAGATTTATCACGGTGTTAAAATTCCCGATGAAATGGCAAAAAGCGCTGTTATTATGAGCGAAAGATACATCACAGACAGATTTTTGCCCGACAAGGCTATTGACCTGATTGATGAGGCTTGCTCTCACATCGTTTTGCACGCGCCTCATATCAACGAAAGACATAAGGTTATTGAGCGCCTTGCCCAAATTGATGCAAGCACGGATAGCATAAATGCTAAAATTTCCGAGGGCGGCAGCGAGCCAACCGAGGCTGAGTATAAGCAGCTTGCAGAACTGAAAACTGAAAGGTCAATGCTCATTTTGGATAAGGAGCGTCTTGACAAGGAATGTGAAAGCACCGTTATGACCAAGCAGGATTTGGCAGGCGTTGTTGAAATTTGGACAGGTATTCCCGCAAGCAACATCTCTGAGGAGGAGTTTGAGCGCCTTGCAAGCCTTGAGCCAAGCATAAAGTCAAGAATTATAGGTCAGGATGAGGCGGTTAAGTCCTTGTCCGCGGCTATTAGAAGGAGCAGGGCAGGGGTAAGTGTTAAAAAACGTCCCGCATCCTTCATTTTCGCAGGCCCTACAGGTGTTGGTAAAACAGAGCTTGTAAAGACCCTTGCCAAGGAGCTGTTTAACTCCGAGGAAGCGCTTGTCCGTCTTGATATGTCTGAATATATGGAGAAGCACTCCGTTTCCAAAATCGTGGGCTCTCCTCCCGGATATGTGGGCTACGATGAGGCAGGTCAGCTAACAGAAAAGATTAGGCGCTCACCGTATTCCGTCGTTCTTTTCGACGAGATCGAAAAGGCGCACCCGGATGTTCTTAACATCCTTTTGCAAATTCTTGATGACGGTAAGATTTCCGACTCGCAGGGTAGGCTTATCAATTTTGAAAACACGGTAATTATTATGACCACCAATGCAGGAGCTAATGTCAGCTCATCACAGGCTGGCTTCGGTGCTACCGAAACCGAAATTGCAAAGGAAAAAACGGAGAAGGCGCTTTCCTCCTTCCTCCGCCCCGAGTTCATTAACAGAATTGATGAAATTATAACCTTCCGTTCTCTTGACGAGGAGGACTTTGTAAAAATCGCTAAGATAATGCTTGGCGATTTAAGAGATGCCTTGGAGGAAAGGAACATTAAGCTTTCCTTCACCGACGAGGTGTGCAGCCTTGTGGCAAAGGAATCCTTCAGCAGAAAATTCGGCGCAAGAAATATGAGAAGATATATTCAAACTCATATCGAGGATAAGCTGGCAGAGGCTATGATTTTCGAGATAAAAGGCAACATTTCCATGGCTGCCGTTACCGTCAAAAACGGAGAAATTAAGGTAGATTGCGCATAAAAAAACAGGTGTATTCCGCATTTTGCGAAATACACCTGTTTTTATGTAGCCTTATCTTAAAATTTTTAAGTGAAATGCAAAGAAAAAACTTGAATTTGATACGCGTGTGTGCTATGATATAATAAATAAATATTTCGTGGAGGCTGAAATGAAAAAAATCTTAGCTCTGCTTCTTTCACTGGTATTCCTCTTATCATGTGTTCCTTTGGTTGTTCTTGCCGAGGAGAATGATGAGAATGTGGAAATTACCAATATTGCTACGGTTAAAAACGCGTTGGCTTATGCAACAAGTGAAAAGAACTCTCTTTGGACTCCGGCTTTGTCGCTAAACGACGGTAAGCACAGCTCTGACACTTGGCAGGGTTGGGAGTGTGCATATCCTACCATTTCCGCAAGCGACAATACAGCAGGGGGCTTTGCGGGTCAGTACTGCGGTATTAAATTCACCAAAAGTGAGTACTATAAAATATACGATATTAACATTAACTTAGGCTTGCATGCGGCAATGGGTGGTCAAAACCCACACTATACGGTGCAGTGCTTGGTTGAGGGTGTTTGGGTAACTGTTGCCGAGTTTAACGATTCTGACACAACGCCTGTTTCATATGCAACATATGAGGAGGCAATGGAGAAGGATACTGACTTTTATCATATTCCATCAAACATTTCTATTCATCTTAGTGAGCCTATTACAACTAATAATGTAAGAATTACAGTTAGTGAGTATGCAAAGAATTATCCGGGCGGAGATGTGCTTATTTTCCCGTACATATACGAAATAGAGCTTATGGGACACCGTGGAGAAACCCCGGACCTTGAGCTGCCCGAGGGTGCTGTTGTTTCAACAAACATTGGATATCATTCTTATCCCTACGCTTCATCTTCAGAGGAGTTTAGGTATCCCTATTGTGCAATTGACGGCGAGGTAACATCTTATTGGATGCCGACAAGCGCTTCGGCAGGTGAGTATTTAGTTCTTGATTTTGTTGAGGCAAAGAAGCTTAATAAGGCTGTTGTCAGCTTTGGCGAATATATTCTTGGCAGGACCTATGTGGATTACGCCTTTGATATTGAGGCTTTTGTTGATGGACAGTGGGTTAAGCTTGCAAGTGGAACTGCCTTGGATGAGGAAAACAGTACATTGACTACCTCATATGGCTTTAGTGAGGTTGAAACGAAGAAATTAAGAATAATTTTTACCGAGGATTACAAAAGACCGCCTACGGTATATGAATTTGAGGGACATCTAAGCGACTCGAAAACATATTATGTGGAGGATAGGTTTGACAACTATCAAAAGAACTCCGCTTCCAAGGGAAATATTGCCGTTATCGGCACTCCGTATGCAAGCACGGACTTTGTTCCTTACTCAGACGTTAACTACATTAACGACGGTAGAACAAGCCAGCATGATTATTTATGGTTTACCGGTGTTATTGATATGCCATCGTACTGTGGATTGAAATTTTCTGAAAAGCATTTGATTGATAGGGTTGCTCTTTATTTTGATACACCCGACATAGAGGGTATAGATATTATGAGCATCCAAATACAGGCCTTAATTGACGGTGAGTATGTCACGCTTGTTACCACAAAGTCCTACGATAAGGATATGAAATACTGTCCTGCCTTTCAGTTTGACCCTGTGGAAACAGATGATATAAGAATTTTGTATACAGCAGGAAATGCTACCTTCGCCCACTTAAGGGAGCTGGAGGTGTATTCTCCAAATGGCATTGCTCCTATGTTTGAAGGCTTGGTTAAGCTTACAGAACCACCGACATTTATGGACTTTACAACAAAAGCGCCATTGCCACAGCCCTCACCGCAACCAACGCCGACCCCGACTCCTGCACCGCAACAGAAACCGACTGTTCTGCCAGAGGAGGATAATACGGCTGTTATTGTAGTAGTATGCTCGGTTAGCGCAGTAGTGCTTTTAGCTGCAGTAATCGGCATTGTAATCATACGCAAAAAAAATAAGTAAAGTTAGCTCACTTAAAAAGAGCATAAATATATTATTCATTGTTATGCCATGCCAAGAAAGTCTTGGCTTGACATAGAAATCAGGAGGAAAAAACAATGAGCTTTAAAAATCAGTATCTTAACGAATTAATGGAGAGAGTAGTTAAGAGAAACGCAAACGAACCCGAATTCCACCAAACTGTAAAAGAGGTTCTCGAATCAATCGAGCCTGTTGTTGAGGCTCGCCCCGAGCTTATCAAAAGCGGCGTTCTTGAGAGAATGGTTGAGCCCGAAAGAATCATCAAATTTAGAGTTCCGTGGGTTGACGACAACGGTAATGTACAGGTAAACCGTGGCTTTAGAATTCAGTTCAACAGTGCCATCGGTCCATACAAGGGCGGTATCCGCTTCCATCCATCTGTTTACGAGGGAATTATTAAGTTCCTCGGCTTTGAACAGACCTTTAAGAACAGCTTGACATCACTTCCTATGGGCGGTGGTAAGGGCGGCTCTGACTTTGACCCACAGGGCAAGAGCGATGCAGAGGTTATGCGCTTCTGCCAGAGCTTTATGACAGAGCTTTCAAGACATATTGGCGCAGACCTTGACGTTCCTGCAGGTGATATTGGCGTTGGAGCAAGAGAGGTTGGTTATATGTTCGGTCAGTACAAGAGGCTCCGTAACGAGTTTACAGGCGTTTTGACAGGCAAGGGCATCTCCTACGGTGGCTCACTCATCCGTCCGGAGGCTACAGGCTACGGCGCTGTTTACTACACAGTAAATATGCTTGACTACTTCAAGGATACAATCAAGGGTAAGACCTTTGCAGTTTCCGGCTTTGGTAATGTTGCTTGGGGTACTGTTAAGAAGGTTAATGAGCTTGGCGGTAAGGTTGTTACAATTTCCGGTCCTGACGGATACATCTATGATGAGGATGGTATTTGCACAGAGGAAAAGATCAACTTTATGCTTGAAATGCGCGCTTCCTGCCGCAACAGAGTACAGGATTATGCTGACAAGTTTGGCGTTCCTTTCTTTGCAGGTCAAAAGCCTTGGGGCGTTAAGGCAGATATTTTGATGCCTTGCGCAACACAGAACGAGGTTGGTATGAAGGAAGCTGAGCAAATCGTTGCAAACGGCGTTAAGTATTATGTTGAGGTTTCCAATATGCCAACAACAAACGAGGCGGTTGCTTATCTTAAGGCAAACGGTGTTATTGTTGCTCCTTCAAAGGCAGTTAACGCAGGTGGCGTTGCCGTTTCAGGTCTTGAAATGTCACAGAACTCTATGCGTTATAGCTGGACTGCAGAAGAGGTTGATGAAAAGCTTAAGAGCATTATGAAAAACATCTTTAACAACTCCATCACAGCAGCTAATAAGTACGGCTTGGGTGACGATCTTGTTGCAGGTGCTAATATTGCAGGCTTCATTAAGGTTGCTGATGCAATGCTTGCACAGGGTGTTGTTTAATAAATTATTAATTAACTAAAAAAATTAATTTATAAAGCTTTTACAAAAAAATGCACAAATCGTATTGATTTTTGTACAAAGTTATTGTATAATATTTGTGGCGAAATGTAAAAATTTTTATTAGGAGGTTAATGATGAAAAAGTTTTTCGCACTTTTGCTCGTGGTTTTAATGCTTTTACCAAGCATTGTTGCCTGCGGTGAGGAAAGAGAAGAGCCAACAACATCTTCAACACCGGCAGCTACAACACCAAGCTCAAAGCCAAGTACGACACCAAGCTCAAAGCCCAGCACAACGCCAAGCTCCAAGCCCGGTACTACTGAAAGCTCAAAGCCCGGTACTACTGAAAGCTCAAAGCCCGGCACTACTGAGAGCTCAAAGCCTGCTACCGGTACAAGCAGCAGCACAACGGGCCCGGTAACCCCTGATCCAATTCCGATTACACCACCACCGGTTGTAACAAGCTGGACAGGCAAAACAGTTAGAATTTTGGCTACAACTTGGACAGGTGAAGACCCAAGCGCTCCTTGGTCACAGGTTGAATTGACAGTTGGTCCTGATGACTGGTATGAAAACACAGGCTTCGGCCAGACAATCAACGAGGCAGTTCTTAAGAGAAATGAGTTCATTAAGAATACATACGGTGTAACTATCGAATGGATTAATGCTCGTGGCTCTGCAATTTCTAACCAGATCCAAGAGGCAGTCGTTGGTGATAACGAGGAAACTCGTTACAATATTGCAATGCCTCGTATGTATGAGGCGCAGAGCATTGTTGCTACACAGTGTATCTACAACCTTGCAGACCAAAAATACATCTCTCTTAGCCAGCCTTACTACAATCAGGCATCGGTTGAGGCGTATACAATTAGTGGCTTCACACTCTTTGTTGCAGGTGATTTCAGCTTCCTTGACGAGCAAACATCTTATTTAACATATTACAATGTTGCTCTTACTGAAACAGACGGCTTGAAGGAAAACTTCCCTGACCTTTACACATTGGTTAAGGAAGGCAAGTGGACCATCGACCAGATGGTAAGCCTTGCAAAGCTTGTTTCTAAGCAGGTTGGCGACCCTGCATGGGATGACAACGATATTTACGGCTATGGTACTGCTAACCTTTCAAGGTTCTTCCAGTACAGCGGCATTCAGCAGGTTTCTGCTTTGGACGGCAAGTATGTTATTACTTTGAGCGATCCTAAGGTAGAAACTCTTATCGGTAAGCTTATCGACATCACTAACGAAAAGAGCTGCAGAACAAAGTGGAGTGGCGACGGATTTACTGCACTTGGTAATGCATTCTTTGAAGGTAGACTTCTTTTCTATGATGAAGTTATTCAAAAGTCCGACTATATGGATGAACAGAATGACGAGTTTAAGGTTGGTCTTCTTCCTTCACCAAAGCTCAATGAGGCTCAGTACTCATACCACACACCATGCTCATATCAGTCTGTTGTAATGTGCATTCCTAAGGCAACATCTAGCAGAAGTATGTCTAACTATTTCTTCGAGGTTCTTTCCTATACAGGTAATGTATATATAATGAAGGCTTATAAGGACAATCTCAGAACAAAGCTTTATGCTGAGACAGCAACACAGAGTATGGATATCATCGAAAACTATATTTTCCCGAACCTTTGCTATGACCAAGGTTATATGTATGGTTGGACAGGTCTTTTGAACTCCGTTCAGAGCGAGTCCTACAGCAGCGGTGAGAACAAGTTTACAGCTGAATACGAGGGTAGCATTTCAGAGGCAGCAGAAACAGTTGGTGCTTGGAATACTGCTTGGAAGTATTATACTGACGATATCGAGTAAAATTTTATAAAACGGGTTGTTTTACAACCCGTTTTTCTTTTTTTATGATTGAAAAAATTGTAATAATATGCTATACTAAATAAAAAGCTTAAGGAGGTTTACTGTGGCTATTATTATTAATAAGGAAGATAAAACCTATACACTGGTTACCAAAAACACAATGTATCAAATGAAGGTGGATGAGCTTGGAGTTCTGGAGCACACCTACTATGGCGCAAAAATGGAATATATGGATATGCACTACGGCGTTGAATGTAAGTTTGGCACGTCCTTTTCACCTAACCCTGCTGATTACCCCAAAGGTGAGTGGGCGTATTCATATAACGGACTTCATCAAGAGATGTCCTGCGCAGGCATAGGCGACTTTAGGCTAACCGCCATGGGCGTGCGCCATTCTGATGGCTCCTTTGGTGTTGAGCCTCGCTTTGTATCTGCAAGAGCAGAAAAGGGCAAGTACGCTTTAAAAGACTTGCCGTCCTTCTATGGCGAGGAGGCTGACACATTGGTTGTAACCCTTAAGGACAACACAAATGATGTTTATTTTCACCTTTATTACGGCGTTTTTGAGGATTATGATTTAATTACAAGAAGCATTGTTGTAGAGAACAAAACAGGTAAGTCAATTAAGCTTGAAAAGGCAATGACCTTGACTCTTGATTTGCCCTGCGGCTCATACGATATGCTTTACTTCCACGGCAGACACACCCGTGAAAGGATGCTTGAGCGCACAAGCATTAAGCATGCGGAAACAACTGTTGCAAGCATGCGCGGCGCATCTTCCCATATGGAAAACCCCTTCGCTATAATTTGTGATAAGAACGCAAATGAGGATTACGGCTCTGCTTGGGGCATCGGAATTGTATATAGCGGCAACTTCCAAATTTCCGCATCAAAGAACCTGCAGGAAAAGACCCGTGTGGTTGCAGGCATCAATCCCGAAAACTTCAGCTTTGAGGTTGAACCAAACGGCACATTTACCTGTCCTGAGGTTGCAATGGTGTATAGTGACAGTGGCTTTGCAAAAATGTCAAACTCCTTCCACCACGCAATCCGCAACAACCTTTGCAGGGGTAAGTTTAAAAATGCGGTTCGTCCGGTCCTTATCAACAACTGGGAGGGCACATATTTTGATTTTAATGCCGATAAGCTTGTTTCAATGGCTCACGAGGCTAAGAAAATGGGCGTTGAGCTATTTGTTATGGATGACGGTTGGTTTGGAAAGAGAGATAATGACCGCTGCGCTTTAGGTGACTGGATTCCTAACGAAAACAAGCTTCAGGGTACGCTTCCCGAGCTTGCAAGGAGAATAAACGAAGAGGGAATGAAGTTTGGTATTTGGTTTGAGCCTGAGTGTATTTCCGAGGACAGCGACCTTTACCGCGCCCATCCCGACTACGCCTTTGCAATGCCAAACAGAGCTCCGCAGGTTTCAAGAAACCAATATGTTCTCGATTTCTCCCGCAAGGAGGTTGTTGATAACATCTATAACCAAATGGTTAAGGTGCTTGACAGCGCTAATATTTCATATGTAAAATGGGACTTTAACAGGCATATTACAGACATATACAGTGTTGCATTGCCTGCTGACAAGCAGGGTGAGGTATATCACCGCTATATGTTGGGTGTCTATGACCTGCTTGAAAGGATTACATCAAGGTATCCCGACATTTTGTTTGAGTCCTGCTCAGGCGGCGGCGGACGCTTCGATATGGGTATGCTTTACTATATGCCACAGGTGTGGACAAGTGATAACAGCGATGCGATTGACAGGCTTAAAATTCAGTACGGTACATCCTTTGCATATCCGGTTTCCGCAATGGGTGCTCACGTTTCAGTTTGTCCTAATCACCAAAATGCCCGTGTAACTCCTCTTAAAACGAGAGGAAATGTGGCATATTTCGGCACATACGGTCTTGAGCTTGATGTTACAAAGATGACGGACGAGGAAAAGGCTGAAATTTCCCGCCAAATCAAGGAGTTTAAACAGTATTACGAGCTTATTCAGCGCGGTGATTACTATCGATTAATTTCACCATTCACCCCACAGGAAAGCTTGTACTGTGCTTGGGAAGCGGTAAAGCCCGACGGCAGTGAAGCCCTTGTGTGCGCCGTTCGATACGAAACCGATGCAAGCACAGCCCCTGAGTATGTAAAGCTAAAGGGACTTTGCCCTAACAAGCTTTATAGGGTTAACGGAAGCGAAAGAAAATATTTGGGCGCTGCTCTTATGAACATCGGTATATTGATGGAATATGATTTCTTTGAATATCCGTCAAGGCTATACCACATTACATTAGCATAAAACAAAAAAGGCTATTGCCCTCTGCAATAGCCTTTTTGAAAAACTAAGCCTTATAAATTTCTTCAAGCCTTTTGTTAAATTCCTTTGCGGTGTTGTAGCCCATTTTCTTGAGCCTGGAGTTCATTGCGGCAATTTCCAAAATAACCGCTAAATTTCTACCGGGGCGTACAGGCACATTAATTGTTGGCACCTTGATTCCAAGAATATCAACATATTCTGTTTCGATGCCCAGCCTGTCGTAAATCTTCCCCTCAATCCAAGGCTCAAAGTTTATAACAAGCTCAATCTTTTCTGTTTCTTTAACCGCGCCCGCACCGAAAATGCGGCGTATATCAATAATGCCGATACCGCGAAGCTCCATATAGTAACGGATAATTTCCGGGGCTTTGCCAACAAGGGTTTTTTCTGAAACCTTGCTAATTTCAACTGCGTCGTCAGCTATTAAGCGGTGACCTCTTTTGATAAGCTCAATTGCTGTTTCGCTTTTGCCGATACCGCTATCCCCCGTAATAAGTATACCCTCGCCGTAAACCTCAACCAAAACGCCGTGGCGTGTGATTGTTGGGGCAAGATGTACCTTCAAGGAGGCGATAACGCTTGAAATAAAGCTGTTTGTGGAAACCGAGGTCTTGAGCAACGGGATGGAAAATTCCTCCGCGAACTCCACCATTTCGGGATAAGGGCCTATGTTTCTTGCGGTGATAATGCAAACAGGCTTGCGCTCCATAAATGCGCGGAGCTTGTCGCGGCGCTCCTGCGGTGTGCATTTTGCAAGGTAGATTGCCTCAACCCTGCCGATTATGTGTATTCTTTCCGGGTCGAAGTAGTCAAAAAAACCTGCAAGGGGCAAACCAGGGCGGTTTATTTCAGGCCTTGTAATCATTACGGACTCAATATCGCTTGGGGCGTATATGGTTTCGAGATTGAACTCCTTAATCAGCGTTGTTAAAGCAACCGATTTTGTGGTTTTGCTTGTATTATCCATAAAAAATCTCCTAAATTTACTTCTTAATTAATTTTATCATAGAGAAAATAAAAAAGCAATAAATATAGGTAAAATAATATGAAATTAACTTCAAAAGCAAGATTAGATGGTGAAATGCCAATGGTTATTACCGATTTGAACGGTAATATAATTCATGTAAATTCAAAAGCAAGAAATGCCCTTCCCACATTGAGAAAGGGCACAAGCGTGTCACAGTACATTGACCTTGACTATCTAAGAAAGCTTTCAATGCTTGGTAACCGTATGGACACGGTTGAAATAAAAAGTCACAGCTTTAACTGTGCTATTTTAAGGGTGGCAGGCACAGGTGCCACAAGAACTGTACAGGTTTACTTCATGAAAACGCAAGGCGACACGCAAGAGGACTTTATTAACAATAAAATGCTCCTTGCAAGCTACGGAGATGTTGTTAATAGCGGCAAATACGGTGTAATAAGGCTGGCAGAGCTTATGCCGAAAATTGCCGAGGTACTAAGAAACGACCTAAGGTTTGCATATCGCAAGGTGGAAATTGCGGAGTACGGTATTGACGGTGAGCTATACGTTAACTTTGCCCACCTTGCCACAATAGTGACAGGTACTATAGCGGTTCTTAACGAGATAGAATACAGAAATCCCATTTCAATTTGCATAGAGAATATGATGGGTGAGTATGTTTTAACTGTCTCGGTTGATGCCACTACCCTTAAAGAGGGGAACGGCTTGCTTGGGTTTGTCGAGCTTTATCCAAAATCCGCTATGCGCCTTATGTATATAACGGGAATTTGTGAAAATGACAAAATAGGCTACAAGCTTTCAATTAAGCCAAACGGAATAAAAGCAAGTTACATAATCACGGAAGCAGTAACCAAATCTAAGGAAACAGGCCTTTCCGCGCTTACCTTGGACGAGTCTGCATTTATCAAGCGTATTTTGGAGCTTTTTACAAGCGATGGCATCAAATCACATACAGCAGATAAAAAGGAAGACTAACGGAACAGTAAAAGCAGGGCAAGCATAGTAATAAGGTCTAAGCTGTCGCCCTCGCCACCCTCGGCAAGCATAAGAATTAGTGCAATAAGAAGCAAATCATCCTTGGCTATCCCGTCTAAAAGCTTTCTTATTCCACCCTCAATTGGCGAATGTTCATTTCTTTCACTGTCCATAATGCCATTTAAGGATTTAACGGTAGGCACATTATCATTCACACCGCTTTCAACGGTTTTGCTTGGGGGAGTGTCTGAGTTTGCCGTTGCTTCTGCTTCTTGTGCAAGCAAAAAACCATTGCTTTCGCTATTTTTTGCTTGACCTTGCTCCACATCCTTAATGGCATTGTCAATCACCTCTTGGAATGTTGGGGAAACACTTTTTCTTACGTTTTGTAAAGGCGGTGCTTCCTTGGGGCGGTGCATTTTGGTTTCAGTGTTTTCTACCTGCTGCCTAAACCTGCTTCCGCTATAGTTTTTTGGGATTTCAACTCCGTTATACCTTGTAAACATAGTATCACCTCACTTTACAAGCCGCATAAGCTCTGACACCTGCGTCATCTTTACCACGTTGTCAATAATTTCACACCGTTCCTTGCTAAGGTATGGCTTAAGGGCAATTAACAGTTGAGAATTTTTTGAAATTTTTTCGCTTATTTTGGTCAATGCTTTGGGTAGCTGCAATGCTTCTTGGCTACCCGTTTCGGCTGGCGAAGTGTCTGCTTTTTTTGTGTTTTCCTCGCTTTTTGTTATGCTTACGGCAGGGGAAATAGCTTCCATAATCTCTGGTAGCCTGTCAATCATATTTTCCTTGTCCCCGTCCTTGGCAATTGAGGAAATCTTTGATATTATGTCGGGGTTTTCCGCTATTTTACTTAAAATATCGTTTATACTGTTGTCAGCCATTTCCTTTCTCCTTTTTAAGTATTTCGGTAACTCGCCTTATATCATCATCGCTTAGGCTTGAAAGGCAGGAACGGATTTTTGACATATCCTGTGGCTTTTCTATGGTTGAAAAAGAGGTTATACCGGATTTTGCCCCCACCCCTTGTATGATTTTCCATAGCTGGTCATCGTTTAGCTTTAGTACAAAATCAATAGTTTTTTTATCAATTTTCATAAGCAGTCACCTCCGTTTTGCTATTTTTATAGTATGCGGATTACGGCAGACTGTCACAAAGAAAGGGAAAATATGAAGCTTCTTGTTTTTTCGGACTCACACTCAAATTCATATAAAATTAAAGAAGCAATAGAGCTTCATTGCGGCAGATGTGACGCTATCATTTTTTTGGGCGACGGATTTAGGGATATCTGCTTGGTTAAGGAACAATATCCGCACATTCCTTTTTACATCGTCAAGGGCAATTGCGACTTCTTGGGGTGCGATGCGCAGGACGAGCTGCTTCTATCTCTTGACGGCGTTAACTTATTTATCACCCACGGTCACAAATACGGCGCAAAGGGTGGCTACGGCAACCTAATTTACCGCGCAAGAGAGTTAGAGGCGGATGCGGTTCTTTTCGGTCACACCCATATGCCAATTGATGATGTGGTGCAAATAGGCGAAAAAAACATAAGGATTTTTAACCCGGGCTCGATCGGCTACGGTGGTAGCTTCGGCGTTATAAATACCAGCGGTAAGGTTTTAATTACAAGCCACGGAAAATTGCAATAAATGTGGCTTAAATACTTGTAAAACATAGAAATATATGGTATACTTACCTTGTATGATAAATTAAAAATTATTTGCTCGGAGGAATTCACTATGGCAAACAAAGTAAGAATTGGTATCATCGGTTGCGGTGGTATCGCAAACGGTAAGCACATGCCTTCACTTAAGAAGGTTGCAGAGGCTGAAATGGTTGCATTCTGCGACATTATTGAGGAAAGGGCTGTTGAGGCTGCAAAGAAGTACGGTGTTGAGGGTGCAAAGACCTACACTGATTACAAGGAGCTTTTGAAGGATGAGAGCATCGATGTTGTTCACGTATGCACACCTAACAGAAGCCATAGCTTCATTACTGTTGACGCATTAGAGGCAGGCAAGCACGTTATGTGTGAAAAGCCAATGGCTATCAATGCTGAAGAGGCAAAGAAAATGGTTGATGCGGCAAAGAGAACAGGAAAGATGCTTACAATCGGTTACCAGAACAGACAGAGAAAGGATGCTATTTACCTTAAGAAGGAAGCAGATGACGGTGTTTTCGGCGATATCTACTATGCAAAGGCAACAGCTCTCCGTCGTAGAGCAGTTCCTACATGGGGTGTATTTATAAATGAATATGAGCAGGGTGGCGGTCCACTTATCGACATCGGTACACACGCCCTCGACCTAACACTTTGGACAATGGATAACTACAAGCCAAAGTACTGCGTTGGTACTACATATCACAAGCTCAACGATCAAAAGGAGTCCGCTAACGTATTCGGTCAGTGGAAGCCTGAGGAGTTTACCGTTGAGGACAGCGCATTCGGCTTTATCGTTATGGAAAACGGCGCTACAATCGTTCTTGAATCCTCTTGGGCTATCAATATGACAGAAACCAAGGAGGCTTGCACAACCATTTGCGGTACAAAGGCAGGCGCTAAGATGGTTGACCAGGGCGTTCTCGAAATTAACGGCGTTAAGCACAACCAAATGTATGAAACAAGACCTAACCTTGACGGTAAGGGTGTTGCTTTCTATGATGCAGGCAGCTACGATGCAGGCGCACAGGAGGCTAAGCAGTGGATTGAGGCTGTTATTAACGGCACACAGCCAACAGTTTTGCCTGAGCAGGCATATTGCGTAACCCAAATTCTTGAGGGTATTTACGAGTCTGCAAAGACAGGCAAGCCATACTACTTTAACTAATGTTAGATAAGGGGTGATTTTTCGCCCCTTTTCATAAAAAAGGAGATTTAACTATGAAATTAAGCGTTTTAGCTAACCTTTACGGTAGCAAGCCACTTGACGAGGCACTTAAGATTATTTCCTCTCTCGGCGTTCATTCTGTTGAAATCGGCGCAGGCGGATATCCGGGCAAGGACCACTGCGACCCCGAAAAGCTTTTGGCTGACCCTAAGGCCCTTGAGGAGTTCAAGGCTACATTTAAGAAGTACGGTGTGGAAATTTGCGCTCTTGCAACCCACGGAAATCCTGTTCATCCAAATAAGGAAATTGCGGCTCAGTTCGACAAGGATATGAGAAACACAATCCTTTTGGCTGAAAAGCTTGGTATTGATACAATCATCACATTCTCAGGCTGCCCCGGCTCCGACCCCGATGCAAAGCTCCCAAGCTGGGTTACTTGTCCATGGCCTGATGATTTCCTTGATACACTTAACTATCAGTGGAACGATGTGCTTATTCCATATTGGAAAGAAGCAACAGTATTTGCAAAGGCTCACGGCGTTACAAAAATTGCGCTTGAGATGCACCCGGGCTTCTGCGTATACAATCCCGAAACGCTTTTGAAGCTTCGTGCGGCTGTTGGCGATGTTATCGGCGCTAACCTTGACCCATCCCACTTGATTTGGCAGGGCATTAACCCTGTAATGGCGATAAGAGCTCTTGAGGGCGCGATTTATCACGTACACGCAAAGGATACTAAGGTTGATGCTGCTAACACAGCGGTTAACGGCGTTCTTGACACAAAGCACTATGGTGATGAAATTCACCGTTCTTGGATCTTCCGTACAGTTGGCTACGGCAACAACGAGGAGTTTTGGAGGGCATTTGTTTCCAACCTTCGTCTTGTTGGCTACGACAAGGTTCTTTCAATTGAGCACGAGGATAGCTTAATGACAATTGACGAGGGACTTCAAAAGGCAGTTGAATTCCTTGATAAGTTAATGATTAAGGAAGCAAAGCCAACAGGTATGCGTTGGGCATAAATCTTTGACCCTGTGTTTATAATTTAAGTGAAAAAGCAGATTTTCATCGATGAAAATCTGCTTTTTTATATTAGTTTTCCTTATTTTGATCCTCGGGCTTAACCTGTGGGGTTGGGAGCTTAATGTGGTCCTTTGGGTCAACTTGCTTGTCATTAACCTTCAATTCAAGGTGCAGGTGTGGGTCCTGGGAAATTTCGTTCATTGCACTTTCACCGACTGCGCCAATAACATCACCTTGGGACACCGAAGCACCAATAACAATGCCTTCCTTAACCACAGGGTCAAGGTTTTTGTAGTAGCTTATGGCGTTTCCCGTATGCTCAATAGAGATGCATGTGCCCATAAACGGGTCGTTCCAAATGTTCTTAATCACACCGTCAGCCACCGCCATTACCTCCTGCCCTAACTCACAGCTTAGGTCAATGCCCATATGGGTGCGGTAGTCACCCATTGTTTGTGAAAAGACGAGGACAGTGTCGCTAAAGTCCACGTCAAGCTGGCAGCTTTCAATTGGCAAAGCAAAGCTCGGTAGCTTATTTTTGTCCTCTAAGCCTGTGCTTTGGTCGCCGCTATCCTCGGTTATTACCGAACCGCTTCCGCCGCCTGTTATCCCTGAGGGCACATTTCTTCTCGCCACGGTAATTGCAATAACAATAATTGCCACAACAGTTAAAACAACCGCAAGGGTCAAATAAAATATTCGTGAATTTTTCTTATCGTTTTCTTCCATTTCAAAAATCCTTTCAAAAGTAATTGCAAGGCTATTATTTGCCTTAGAAACGATAATTATACATAGCATAAGGAAAATTCCTTCTATGTTAAAATTAGTTCTGTTGACAATGGTCTTTAAATATGATATTATATTATTAACAACGAAAAACCTTTGGAGGGTATTATGATTAAAATTGAAAGATGCAGCGTTATGAACCTTGAAAATGCTATTCGCGGTGCAAGAAACCCACTTAATTCTTGGGCAAAGAGTGATAGCTATTATGATGAAAATGGCAATTATATCCTTGGTGAAAATGACCTTGGCTTGGCGAAGAAGCTTGCAAAGGCGGGCTCCGACCACAGGAAATATTTGCGCCAAATTTTTGTGTCCGTTGACATTACCGCCCCGCTTTATTGGTGGAAGGAGTATGACACATATAAGGTGGCAACCGTTGCCAACTCCACCTCCACAATGCACAAAATTCACTCAAAGGAGTTTGAAAGGGCGGACTTTAGCTGTGACAGAATGAGTGAAAATGCGCTTAAGGTGCTTGACTCTGTAATTGAGTACCTTGAGGAGGCAAGACTAAAGTATGTTGAGACAAAGGACAAGAGCTATTGGCACGATATGATTCAGCTCCTTCCCTCCAGCTATAACCAAATGAGGACCTGTACCTTTAACTACGAAACTCTTATTAATATTTATTATGCAAGAAGGTCACACAAGCTTGCTGAGTGGCACGTTATGTGTGATTGGATTATGTCCCTGCCTTACGCAAAGGACATTATTGCAGTTAAGGAAGACTAATGCTTGAAAAATTGATAAAAGACTATAAAAACGGCGCAAATCCCCGGGTACGTGTCCGTGTTGGACGGTTTTCGGGCTTTGTTGGCATTGTTGCAAATGTAATTTTGTTTGCGGTTAAGCTCGTTGTGGGTATTCTTTTCGGTAGCATTTCCGTCATTGCCGACTCTCTTAACAATTTGTCTGACTCGGGCTCAAGCGTTTTAACCGTTGTCGGCTACACAATCTCGGGCAAGCCTGCGGATAAGGATCATCCCTATGGCCACGCAAGGATGGAGTATTTGGCAAGCCTCTTTATTGCCATTATTATCACTTTCTTGGGCTTTGAAATGCTAACAAGCTCTGTTAGCAAGCTTACAGGTGACCCACAGGCCCAGGAGTACAGTATTGCTGCTATTGTTGTTATGGCTTCCACCGTCCTTGTTAAGATTTTGGTTGCTATAATGAACTTTAAATTGGGCAAACATATTGATTCAAAGGCGCTTAAGGCGGCGGCAATTGACAGTGTTAGTGACGTTGTTGCAACAACCGCCGTTGTTGTAGGTATGGTGCTTACCCCCTACACAGGTGCGTACACTGACGGTATTATCGGTATTGTAATTGCAGTTTATATTATGGTTATGGGTATTCGTCTTGTTGTTGAGTCATCAAACACCCTAATCGGCGAAGCACCCGACAAGGAGTTTACGCATAACATTATTGAAAAAATCAAGAGCTATGACGGTGTTCTCGGTATTCACGACTTGGTTATCCATTCCTACGGCGCAAACAGATGCTTTGCAACCGTACACGTGGAAATTGATGCGGATAGCAATATTATGCACAGCCACGACCTTATGGATAATATCGAGGCGGACTTTTTGAAAAACGAGGGCATTAACTTAGTTATTCATATGGACCCTGTTTCCATTTCCGATACGGAAACAATGGAGCTAAAGCATAAGTGTATGGATATAGTCTCGGAGCTTTCGCAGGAGTACTCAAGCCCCGTTTCCCTCCACGATTTTCGTATTGTCAAGGGTGTTACACATACAAATGTATTGTTTGACATAAGCGTTACTAATGATATGGTTTTGTCAAACGGAGAGCTTGGCAAATTGCTTTCCCAAAAAATCAAGGAAATTAATCCCCTTTATCATCTTGTGCTTACGATTGACAGGGATTATTATTCCGAAAGATACGGAGAAGAATAAATGAAAAGAATTTATGTTTTAATCTCATTAATTTTCACTCTATTTATGTTAACCGTGGCAGTTGGCGCAGCCGATGTTGCTGTTGAGGCGGGTGACGGCAGGACCTTTGAGGCTGCGGACAACAGCTTCTGTTTGCCCTCATATGTTTCACCCAACAGAGTTAAGCTTACTCACGACGGCACAAAAGCAATTAAGTACCAAGACGCAAGCGGTCAAAGCTTTGACTTGCCAAGCGGCACGGTTTTGGACCTAACTCCTTTCAAAAACACATTGCCAAGCGGGCAGGATGCATATCCCCTTCGCTTAACGGTTAACGGTAGCTCGAAATTGGTAGTGTTCTATTTTGCAAACAACCTTCCAAGCGTTCATGTTAGCACAAGCATAGGTGTAGATACCTTGACCTCAACGAACGCAAAGGACGAGGTTTCAAAGGTTACCATAGTTAATAAGGACGGAACATATGAGTATGCCGATACTATGTTCGGCAGTGAAATTAAGGTGCGCGGCAACGCAACCACAGCATACGCAAAAAAGCCGTTCCAAATTAAGCTTGACAAAAAGGCAGACCTTTTTGGTATGGGAGAGAGCAAGACTTGGATTTTGCTTGCAAACTACGATGACCAGTCAAACATAAGAAACAGCATTATGTATAAAATCGGTGAGCTTATGGGTATGCACACCTGTGAGTTCCAAATGGTGGACTTGTATCTTGACGGTCAGTATTACGGCATATATCTCCTTTGCGAAAAGGTGAATATCAGCTCCGCCAGAATTGATATTGTCGAGCTTGAAAAGCTAAACGATAAGCTGAACCCAACATATAGCGAAACATCAATAAAGGTTACAGGCGGTATTCCGAATATAACCGAATACACCTACATTCCGGGAATTGTGAATCCCGCTGACATAACAGGCGGATATTTAATAGAGCTTGATAATAACTATTGGCAGGATGAGCTTTGCTATTTCATAACCTCCTACGGTAGCCACTATGTTGTAAAATCTCCCGAGTATGTGTCAAAGGAGCAAATGGAATATGTTGCAACATTTTTTGGTGAGATGGAGGAGGCAATTATGTCCTCCACAGGCTACAACAGCAAGGGTAAGCATTACAGCGAGTATGCGGAAATAGACACTCTTGTTTACGCCTACATAATGGCGGAGTTTGGCAGGAACTATGATGCAGGCTCATCAAGTATGTACTTTTACAAGGATGCTGACAAAAACGGCGCTTTTTCCAAAATAGTGAAGGGTCCTCTCTGGGACTGCGATAACACCCTTGGTAACATTCACAAAAACGGCGCCTCCAATCCCGAGGGCTTTTGGGCACAGGGCAGGAGCATTTGGGCAGGGCTTACTCGTCATGATGATTTTAACAGGCTTGTTACAAAGACCTTTGGTGAAATGTATGACCAAATTTTTGATATGATTGACATAGGCGGCTATGTGTACGATGTAGTTGCGGAAATAGGACAATCCATCCATATGGAGAGGTCAAGGTGGCATTCTAACGACTACTCTAAGTGGCCTGTCTACTATGACGGCACTCACTATGACAGGTGGCAATCGCAAGCGCCCATCTTCCACTTTGTAAGCGGTAATTATTCAAACGGCGTTGACAGTGATGAAACAACGGTTATAGGTTACCTTTGCGAGCATATTGAGGCAAGGGCAAATTGGCTTGCAACCGAATGGGGATGCAATGTTACATTAAGGGAGAGGAGCTTTGTTGAAAAGGAGCCGACTCCAAACCCGGGTGACACAACAGGCAGCAGTACTACTGGCAGCAGTACTACTGACAGCAGCACTACCGATAGCAGTAGCATAGGCGGCAGCACTACCGACAGCAGTACAACAGATATCAGCACTGTCAATAGCACTAAAGACAGTACAAATTCAAGCACCACAGCATCAAGCTCCACAGTTAATTCAGGAACAAGCGGTGACAACACGGGCTTAATAATTGTCATTATTTGCTTGGGCGTTCTTTCCCTTGTTGGAATTACCGTGGCAATTGCACTTGGCATCAAGCTTAAAAACAAATAAAATTTAAAGGCGCGGAATTTTCCGCGCTTTAAATTAAATTCAAATATGAACACTTGTGCATATTATAAAATAAAAATTCTGTATTAAATATTCCTTTTTGGGTAGATTATTCTTAAAAAGGAGAAATTAATATGACGGTTGTAATTTTAAACAGTGATAATTTGGAAAGAGCTATTAACCATTTCGTTGCTTATGGCTTTGATAGCTTCATTGTATTTGCAAGCAATCAAGTGGATATTGATGTGTCCTACTACAAGCTAAACGACATCAAAATAACTGTTTTGGACAGTGTTGATTTGGAGGGCGATCTTGATAAGCTTAAAAAAATAAGGGGGAGCTTGAAAAATCGCTTTTTTGCGGTGTTTTCCACTTCGATTTGTTGCTTCGATGTGGATAGGATTGTCAGTAGCCATATGAAAAGTCAGAAAACCGTAACTTTAGTTGAGGCAAGCAAAAGGCTTTGCGCTTTTTTGGCTGAGGAGGAGCTTTTTGACTATCTTTACAAAACAGAGAACAGTGAAAATGGAGTTTTTACCGCGTTAGGCGAAAATGAGGAAATAAACGCTTTTAATTAACCTTAAAAAAGGTGTGCTAACAATGCTTAGCACACCTTTTATAGTAAGGAATTATTCAAGCTCAAAAGCGCCTGTATAAAGCTGGTAGTATTTTCCCCTTTGTTGAATTAAATCATCGTGGGAGCCACGCTCGATTATCCTGCCCTTATCAAGCACCATAATAACATCGGAGTTCTTAATTGTGGATAAGCGGTGGGCGATTACAAATACAGTTCTGCCCTGCATTAGTGCATCCATTCCTGCGGAAACAATTGCCTCGGTTCTTGTGTCGATAGATGAGGTTGCCTCATCAAGAATCATAACAGGCGGGTCAGCAACTGCGGCGCGTGCAATGGAGATAAGCTGCCTTTGTCCCTGTGAAAGTCCGCTGCCGTTGCCTGTTAAAACAGTGTTGTATCCGTCTGGGAGCATAGTAATAAAGCTATGTGCATTTGCGCGCTTAGCCGCCGCTATACATTCCTCATCAGTTGCATCAAGCTTGCCGTACCTTATGTTGTCCATTACAGTTCCTGTAAACAGGTTTACATCCTGCAAAACAACACCGAGGGAACGGCGCAGGTCGCTTTTTCTAATCTTGTTAATGTTAATGCCGTCATATCTTATTTTTCCGTCAGCAATATCGTAGAAGCGGTTAATAAGGTTGGTAATGGTAGTTTTGCCTGCACCGGTTGCGCCTACAAAAGCAATCTTTTGTCCCGGCTCTGCATAAAGGGAAATATCGTGCAATACTATCTTTTCCTCGTTATATCCAAAGTCCACCTGGTTAAGCCGCACATCGCCCGTTAGCTTCGTGTAGGTAACGGTGCCGTCGGAAGCGTGTGGGTGCTTCCAAGCCCACATTCCTGTGCGCTCCTCACACTCTGTAATTTCGCCGTTTTCACCGTATTTTGCGTTAACTAAGGTTACATATCCCTCGTCAACCTCGGCAGGCTCGTCAATCAGCTCAAAAATTCTGTCCGCACCGGCAAGACCCATTATAATTGCGTTAGCCTGCTGTGAAAGCTGCGAAACATTATTTGTAAACTGCTTAGACATTCCAAGGAAAGGAATAATTGTGGCAATATTTAGGTCCTGACCTGATATGGAAATATTCGGCACATCAAAGAAATAGAGAATAGTTCCTGTCAAAACAAGTAAAACATAAAGGATATGACCCAAGTTATTAATGATAGGCATAAGAGTATTTGCATACTTATTAGCCGTTGTTGCGTCATTGCAAAGCTGCTCGTTAAGGGCATTAAACTCTGCCTTTGTCTTTGGCTCGTGGTTGAAAACCTTAACAACCTTTTGACCGTTAATCATTTCCTCAATATAGCCTTCGCATTTGCCGAGGGATTTTTGCTGCTTAACAAAGTACTTTGCACCGCCACCGCCGATTTTTTTCGAGGTTATGAGCATAAGCATAACACCGAAAAGAACAACAAGGGTCATCCATAAGCTAAAGTAGAGCATAATGAAAAGCACGGTTACAAGTATAATGCATGAGGTAATGATTTGCGGAAGCGACTGTGACACTAACTGTCTTAATGTGTCAATATCGTTTGTGTAGTATGACATAATGTCGCCGTGCTTGTGGGTGTCAAAATATTTAATAGGCAGGCGTTGCATTTTGTCAAACATAACTGTTCTCATTTTGTGCAAGAAGCCTTGAGTGATAACAGCCATAGTCCTTGTCTTAACAAAGGAGGCAATCAAGCCCAAAACATAGATGCAAATAAGAACGGAAACTGCGCTGATAATGTCGGGAAGCACAGCATCTAACGCGGATTCTGCACTGTTGCCCTCCGAAACAAGTCCAAGGCCTGTTTCAGCCGCGGTTAAAACCTTGTTTTGGAAAATACCGGGCAGGGCTGTTGCCAAGGAGCTTAATCCAATGCAAACAAGCACCAAAATAAATGGTAGCTTGTAGTATTTGGTAACATAGCCAATCAAGCGCTTGAAAGTGCCCTTTTTTGCTTTTCTTGTGGGTCTGCCCATTTTTGGGCCACGGGGGTTACTCATTGGTCTGCTCATTCCATCTTACCCCCTTTTGTCTGCGATTCATAAATTTCCTTGTAAATAGCGTTGCTTTGAACAAGCTCACTGTGTGTGCCAATGCCGTCTATTTTACCGTCGTCAAGAATAACTATAATGTCAGCATCCTCAACGCTGGAAATTCTTTGTGCGATAATAATTTTTGTTGTGTCGGGAATTTCCTCTGCAAATGCCCTTCGTATCATAGCATCTGTCCTTGTGTCAACTGCGCTTGTAGAGTCATCAAGGATAAGAATTTTCGGCTTTTTAAGTAAGGCTCTTGCAATGCAAAGGCGCTGCTTTTGTCCTCCCGAAACGTTTGTGCCTCCCTGCTCAATGTAGGTGTCATATTTGTCGGGGAAGGACTGTATAAATTCATCAGCGCAAGCAAGCTTGCACACCCTCTCCATTTCCTCATCGGTTGCGTTTTCGTTACCCCAACGCAAGTTGTCCTTAATAGTGCCGGAGAAAAGCACATTCTTTTGCAAAACCATGCTAACACTGTCACGCAGGGTAACAAGGTCATAATCCTTTACATCAACACCGCCGACCAAAACCTGACCCACGGTTGCATCGTAAAGTCGAGGAATTAGCTGCACAAGGGTGGATTTTGCGCTACCCGTGCCGCCGATAACACCCACGGTTTGTCCCGATTTGATATGCAAATCAACATCGGACAGGGCAAATCTTTCAGCGCGTTGTGAGTACTTAAAGCTAACACCCTTAAAGTCAATATCTCCGTTTTCAACCTTCATAACAGGATTTTCGGGGTTCTTTATGGTGGTGTCCTCGTTCAAAACCTCGCAAATACGCTTTGCGCACTCTGTTGACATTGTAATCATTACAAAAATCATTGAAAGCATCATTAAGCTCATAAGTATTTGCATACCGTAGGTAAGAAGGGCGGAGAATTCACCGATAATAATGTCGCCCGTAACAATAGCCTGTGAGCCGAATAAGCAAACAAAGGTCATAACCGCATACATGCAAAAGAGCATAATAGGGTCGTTGAAGGCAAGGATTTTGTCAGCCTTTAAAAAGTCGTTTGCCACATTGCCTGAGGCAACTTCAAATTTTTCGCTTTCGTGCTCCTCTCGAACAAAGGACTTAACAACCCTCATACCGTGTACATTTTCCTGCACGGATTCGTTAAGTGCATCGTACTTCTTAAACACTTTTTTGAAAATAGGCATTGCCTTTCTCGCAATGGTGATTAAGCCGAAAAGCAAAATAGGAATTACAACAACGAAAATAAGTGACATAGCGCCGCCACGGATAATGGACATTATAATTGAGAAAATGAACATTAAGGGGGAGCGAATAGCCGTTCTTATAATCATCATAAAGGACTGCTGTACATTTGTAACATCGGTTGTCAGCCTTGTAACCAGGCTTGATGTGGAGAACTTATCTACATTTTCAAATGAGAAGCTCTGGGTCCTATCGAAAAGCTCTGAGCGCAGATTCTTTGCAAAGCCGCAGGATGCGCGCGAGCAGGTAATTCCCGCCACAGCGCCGAAGGTAAGGGAGCAAAGTGCCATAAGCACCAAAAGTATACAGTAGCCGCCAACAACAGCCAAGGGCTTGTCGGGAATTATCATTTCCACAAATGAAATAAACCACTTGGTAAGTATAGCGTCACTTACAACATAGTCTTGCTGAACATAAGTGATTAAATCCGCAGTGAAAAACGGAATCAAGCATTCCATAACCACCTCAAGGGAAACGATAATAGGCGTTAAAATCGCATATATCTTGTACTTACCCACATAAGAGGCAAGCTGCTTGAAATTCTTAATCATTTCATCATCCTTTCTATATACTGACAATTTACTAAGTAATTATATCACTCGCTTTTTTTATTGTCAATTAAATGGCAAATATTTTATGTGAAATTTTTGTTAAAAAAACAGGGGTGTGTCCCCTGTAAATTATTGTAAATCGGGATAAGCTAAGGTAAAAAGCTCATTAATTCTGCTTTCGTTGTTTACAAGGCGCAAATAACCGAAAACAGCTTCGAAGCCTGTCGCAATTTTGTACTCAATGGGAGAGGCGCTTTTCGGTATATTTAAGTGGGAGCAATTCCTTCCGCGGTTGAAAATAGATGCTTCCTCCTCAGTTAAGCAGCCTTCAATCCTTTTGTACGCAATGCATTGGTTAACGGCGGTAACATATTTAAGAGCTTCTTTGTTTAGATGGGCGGATTTTTCAAAGCCCTTTAAAATAAGAGCCCTTCGTATAAGCCCCTCAAGCACCGCATCCCCAAGGTAGGCGTGGGCACCTGCATTCAGCTGAAAAAAGTCCATAAATTACCTCCAAAATACCAAAGCTAATAATATGTTAACATAAATTAATATAATAATCAAGTAACAGGCTTGAAAAAAATCAACAAATATGGTAAAATTAAAATGTATTTGTTTGTCCATTTTAAAAAATTGGAGGAATTTTAATGTCTGTTACAGCTTATGATGTTGCAATAATCGGCGCAGGAATTTCGGGCGCCATTACCGCATTTCAGCTTGCAAAATATAATTTAAAAACGGTCGTTTTGGAGGCAGGAATTGATGTTGCCTCAGGCTCAACCCGTGCCAATTCTGCCATTGTTCACGCAGGCTACGACGCAAAGGAGGGTACGCTTAAGGCGCAGCTTAACGTTCGCGGCTGTGAGCTTATGGAGGGGGTGGCTGCCCAGCTGGGCGTTCATTATTCCCGTTGCGGCTCCCTTGTTATAGGATACACGGAGAAGGACCTAAAGCACCTAAAGCTTTTAATGGCGCGCGGAGAGGTTAACGGCGTGCCCGGCCTTGAAATAATTGATGAAAAGCGCTTGCACGAAATGGAGCCTAAGGTTTCACAGGATGCAAAGTATGCGCTGTGGGCGCCAAGCGCAGGCATTGTTTGCCCATATGATTTGGCGTATGCCCTTTGTGAAAATGCCGCCACCAACGGCACAAAATTCCACTTTGAGTTCAAGGTGTCCAAAATTGATTATGATGACGGCTACTATATAGTTTGTGACGGCAAAAAGAAGGTTAAGGCAAAATATGTCATTAACGCGGCAGGCTTGTTCGTTGATGAAATAGCAGGTATGGTTGGGGAAAAGCTCCCGTTTGATATAATTCCCCGCCGCGGAGAATATATGCTCCTTGACAAGGGAGAAATTAAAACCGCATCCCACACGCTTTTTGTTACCCCAAGTGAAAAGGGAAAGGGTATTTTGATTTCTCCAACGGTTGACGGTAATATAATTGTGGGTCCTAATGCAAACGTGGTTGATTCTAAGCTTGACACCAGCGTTACCGAGGAGGGCCTTGAGGAAATTGCCGAGGGCGCCATGGTTATCGTGCCAAGCATTAATCTTGATGCCACAATTACCACCTTTGCAGGCGTGCGTGCCACCCCAACAAGCGGAGATTTCTATATTCAGGAGTCAAAGAAGAATAAGCGCTTCATCCACGTCGCGGGCATTGAGTCCCCGGGTCTTGCCTCTGCCCCTGCCATTGGCGAATATGTTCTTGACATACTCAAAAATTGCGGGCTTGAGCTTACCGAAAGGGAGGATTATATTCCAACAAGGACAAGGGAGGGCAACTGCAAGCTCTTTTACGAAATGTCCGAGGAGGAAAGGGTCGAGGCAATTAAAAAGGACCCAAGGTATGCAAAAATTATCTGCCGCTGCGAAATGGTAACGGAGGGGGATTTGATTAACGCAATCCACCGCCCAATCCCTGCCCACACAATAGATATGATAAAGCGCCGTACCCGTGCAGGCATGGGTAGGTGCCAGGGTAACTATTGCCGTGCAAGAATTGCCGAGGTTATATCCTCGGAGTGCGATATTCCATTAAGCGAGGTTAAGAAGTTTTATTCAAACTCCAACCTATTATATAGGAAAACGAAATGAGTGAATTAATAAATAAAAAAGTAGTAATTATCGGCTCAGGTCCTGCGGGGCTTGTGTGCGCCCTTTCCTGCTGTCAAAACGGGATTGAGCCCTCCGATATGCTTATAATAGAGCGTGAAAGTGAAATTGGCGGCACCCTTAACCAATGCATCCATTCGGGCTTTGGCAAGAGCTATCTTGACGAGGTTGTTACAGGAACTGAGCTTGCTTCTATGCTCTCGGACGGTATTCGCCAGCTTGAAATTGAGTATATTACAGACTCAACGGTATTGTCCGTTGACAAGCAAAAGAGGATAAGGGTTGTTTCCCCAAAATACGGCTATTGCACCATCAAGGCGGAATCTATCGTTCTTGCTATGGGCTGCCGTGAAAAAACAAAGGGTGCGCTTCAAATCGGCGGCACCCGTCCTGCAGGCGTTTTTTCTGCAGGCGCCGTTCAAAGAATTGTTAACATTAAGGGCTATATGCCGGGCAAGCGCACTGTTGTGTTAGGCTCGGGTGACTTGGCTATGATAGTTGCGCGCCGTCTTGTTTTAGAGGGCGGGCGTGTTGTTTGCGTCTGTGAGCCGAAGCCGTATGCAGAGGGCTCCGATGAAAACATCAAGGAGTGCTTGGATGATTTTGATATACCTCTTTATTGCTCCCATTCCGTTACAAGAATTTTGGGTAAGGGAAGGATAGAGGCGGTTGAAATCTCCCACGTTGATAAGCGAGGCAAAATTGTTAAAGGCACCGCAAAGCGGGTTAAGTGCGACTCCTTTGTGTACCAATGCGGTCTTGTACCCGAAAACGAGATAATTAAGGACACAGGCATTAGGCTTGACACACGCACAAGGGGCGCGTATGTTAACCAGTACTTTGAAACAAATGTAAGGGGCATATTTACCTGCGGTAATGCTGTCAGAATACACGACCTTGTTGACTACATTGTTGAGGAGGCACAGGTTGTTGGCTCGGCTGTTAAGCGCTATCTTGACAACAAGACCGAAAAGCCCGAAAGGGTTATTAGAATTAAAAACGGAGAAAGAATTTTGTACTCCGTTCCTCAGCATATAGATGTTTATGATGATATTGAGGACTGCGTTATTTACTTTAGAGTAAACGGTAAGTACAAAAACCTGCTCATAACCGTAAAAAAGGACGGGGAGGTAATCTATTCCCGTGAAAAGGGCAGTATGTCTTGGCTTGAAACAGGAAAAATTCAGTTAACTCGTGAGCTTGCCGAAAAAATCGGCGATGCTAAGGAAATTGTTATATGTGCATCGGAGAAGGAAGATGGAGCTAATATTGACAACAACGGTGAAGATAAGGAGTGAAACATCCACCCTATTGCCCGTTAAAACCGATAAGCCGATAGAGCAGGAAAAGCTTAAAAAGGCAATGAAGAAAATTAATAAAATAGAGGTTTCTGCCCCTATAAATGTTGGGGATGTTATCCGCCGCAACTTTACCGAAAAGGGCATAAATCTCATTTCAACCAAAACGGTTGAAAGATAATTTTAAAAAATTTTAAAAAAGGTATTGCAAACTTGAAAAAACTGTGATAAAATAGTCGAGTAAATACGCCGGTGTGATGGAATTGGCAGACGTGCTGGACTCAAAATCCAGTGGTAGCGATACCGTATCGGTTCGACCCCGATCACCGGCACCACGAAAAGCCACACTTGTCTTTAGATAGTGTGGCTTTTTTCAAATTAAGTGTCCCACTTCTCGAAACTTGAAGCTTGCGTCACAAGAGAGGCGCACCGCGTAAGTGAAGTGTACCTGCGGTAGCAGAGAGAGACCCAGTTGAACTGGGATATACAGCAGAAGAATAAATCAAGCTCCATACATAATGCAGCATAAAAAATCAGCGGAAAATTTTCGCTGATTTTTTTGTTTCAAAGATTAAGTTTGTATTTACTTTTCGCTATATTTATGTTAGAATTAATTTGATATATTATAACGAAACGGAAGCTAATAATGACAGAACAAGAAAAGCAAAGATACATAAGGGCAAAGCGCGCCCTTTTTGACAAATATTATTCTTTTTTAAACGAGCCGCAAAGGGAGGCTGTGTATACAGTCAACGGTCCTGTTTTAATTTTGGCGGGAGCAGGCAGCGGCAAAACAACCGTGCTTGTAAACAGAATTGCCCATATCATTAAATACGGCGATGCTTATTACAGCGACTATGTTCCCGAGTTTATAAACGGGGACGCAATTGAGGATATGGAAAATGCCGCAAAAAGCAGTGATAAGGAGCTTATCGAAAACTATTTGCGTGTCCTTTCCTTAGAGCCCTGTAAGGCATACAACATCTTAGCTATCACCTTTACAAACAAGGCGGCAAACGAAATAAAGTCAAGGCTTGAAAGCAAGCTTCGGGAAAGCGCGGCAGACATTTGGGCAGGCACCTTTCACTCCGTGTGTATGAAAATCCTTCGCTCCCACGGTGAAAAGGTTGGCTACCGTCCCGGCTTTAGCGTTTGCGACACGGATGATGCCAAAAAGGTCATCTCCAAGTGTATGAAGGACTTGAATATTGACGAAAAGTATTTGGCAATCAAAACCGTAATGAACGAAATCGGCAGGGCAAAGGATAAACTGCTAACCCCCGAGGAATATTCCCTTGAGGTTGGGGGAGATGCAAAGTATAAGGATGTTGCCCGTGTTTATGAGCTTTATCAAAAGCGACTGATGGATTCAAATGTGCTTGACTTTGATGATATTATTATGAAAACCGTTCAGCTCTTTGAAAAGGATGAAAATGTGCTTTCATATTATCAAAAGAAATTCAAGTACATTTGCGTCGATGAGTATCAGGATACAAACAAGGCGCAGTTTATTTTGGTTAAGTACTTGGGCGACCTTTACAGAAATGTAATGGTTGTCGGCGATGATGACCAGAGTATTTATAAGTTCCGCGGCGCAACAATAGAGAACATTTTAAACTTTGATAAAACCTATTATGATGCCAAGGTTGTTAAGCTGGAGCAAAACTACCGTTCCACCTCAAATATTTTGAATGCCGCAAACAGCGTTATCAAAAATAATCAGCATAAGCATATGAAAACACTGTGGTGCGATAACGAGGCGGGAGACAAGATAATAGTTAAGGAAACTCAAACACAAAACGATGAATCAAGGTACATAATTGACAAAATAGTCAGCCTTAAAAATGAAAAAAGCTTGGAGTACCGTGATTTTGCAATTCTTTATCGTATGAATGCACAGTCAATGAACCTGGAAACAATGTTTGCCAAAAGCGGTATTCCGTACCGTATGCTCGGCGCTCTTAGGTTCTATGACCGTAAGGAGGTAAAGGATATAATTGCATATTTGTCCGTTATCAATAACCCCAGCGACAGTATAAGGCTTCGCCGTATAATCAATGAGCCAAAGCGAAAGATTGGAGATGCGTCCTTTGATGCCGCATCCCAAATGGCGGAGGCGCTTGGTGTTCCTACCTTAGAGGTAATAAGGCACGCAACGGATTATAACGCAATTCCAAAGATTGCCGCAAACAGTATGGTTGCCTTTGCTAAAATAATAGATGAGCTGATGGATGAGCAGGAGGGCATGGCTCTTTCCGCCTTTGTCCGTCAGGTTATTAAGCGCACAGGCTATGAGTCAGCCCTTGTTGCCCTCGGTCAAAGTGAGGCGGAAAGGCTTGAAAACTTGGACTCCCTTTGCGAGGCGGTAAGGGAATATGAAAATGAGGCAGAGGAGCCAACCCTGTCGGGCTTCTTGGAGGAGGTTGCCCTCGTTTCCGATGTGGACCGCTACGATGAAAATGCCGATGCGGTAACGCTAATGACCATCCATAGCTCCAAGGGACTTGAATTTCCTGTTGTTTTCCTGCCCGGAATGGAGGAAAATGTTTTTCCCGGCAGTCAGTCTATGGCTATGCCCTCGGAAATAGAGGAGGAGAGGCGTCTTGCCTATGTTGCTATTACAAGGGCAAAGAAAAAGCTTATAATAACTCACGCTCGTGAGAGGATGCTTTACGGTATGACACAGCATAACCTGCTGTCCCGTTTTGTCCGTGAGATTGACCCTATGTACCTTGATGTGCAAAAGGACAGCACCTTTTCAAATATGCGCAGCAGCTTTAATAAGCCAAGTGCATCTCAGTACAATTTTAACAATTACGCAAGGACAGAGAAGAAGGCGCCGGTTGTTGCCTTCAGTATAGGCGACAGGATAAAGCATATGACCTTTGGAGAGGGAACGATTTTAAACGTTATCCCTATGAGCACAGATTTTATGTATGAAATTGCATTTGATAATGTGGGCACTAAAAAGCTTATGGCGTCCTATGTTTCAAAGCTAATGAAAAAGATTTAAGGAGATAATAAAAATGAACATTCCAAGACCTGAGCATCCCAACCCCCAATTTGAAAGAGAAAACTGGGTAAACCTAAATGGCGAATGGGAGTTTGAGCTTGACCGCGGCATAAGCGGCAGAGACAGAAAATTCTATGAAAGAGATAGCCTTGACTCGAAAATCATCGTTCCCTTCTGCCCTGAAAGCGTGCTTTCAGGCATAGGCAATACAGACTTTTTAAACTGCGTGTGGTATCTTAAAAGAATTAAGCTTAAGAAGTGCAACAAGAGGGTAATTTTGCACTTTGGCGCCGTTGATTACGAAAGCTACATCTACATAAACAAAAAGCAGGTATACCACAACATCGGCGGTTACGTTGGCTTTGATATTGATATTACAGATTATGTTAAGATGGGTGAGGAAAACATTATTACCGTTTGCGCAATTGACACCCATCCAAGCGGAAAAGCATCCGGCAAGCAGTCGAAAAACTATTATTCAATGGGCTGTGACTACACCCGTACAACAGGTATTTGGCAAACCGTATGGCTTGAATATGTGGAGCAAAGCTATATAAAGAGTGTAAAATACTATACCTCGGCTGAGGACAGCAGTGTTCAAATAGAGGTAGAAACCGTTGGAAACGGCGAATTTAAGGCGATTGCCACCTATAAGGGCAAGAATGTGGGCGAAAAGGCAGTTAAGCTAAAGGAGGGTATTTCCCGCCTTACAGTAAGCCTTAGCGAGCTTCATTTGTGGGAGGCAGGCAAGGGCAGGCTTTATGACCTTGAGCTAACCTACGGTAAGGATAAGGTTAAAAGCTATTTTGGTATTCGTTCAACCGCTTTTGATAAGAAGAGCTACTTGCTAAACGGCAAGCCCCTTTATCTCCGTACAGTTCTTGACCAGGGCTTCTACAAGAAGGGCATTTACACAGCGGAAACAGACGAGGAATTGATACAGGATATCTATTTGTCCTATGACGCAGGCTTTAACGGTGCGCGCCTCCACCAAAAGGTGTTCGAGCCAAGATTTTTATACCACTGCGATAAGCTGGGCTATCTTGTGTTTGGCGAAACAGGAAACTGGGGCTTGGACTGCTCAAATATGGAACAGCTGACTCCCTTTATGCTTGAATGGCAAAGAGAAATTGCAAGGGACTTTAACCACCCGTCAATAATTGGCTGGTGCCCGCTGAACGAAACATGGGATTATGATTTCAGACATCAAAATGATGATTTTGTAAGGGCTATGTACTATGCAACAAAGACAATGGATACAACCCGTCCCTGCGTGGGCACAAGCGGCAACTATCAGGTTGTTTCCGATATATATGACCTACACGATTATATTCAGGGCAAGGAGGACTTTGAAAAAATATATTTAGCGCCAACTCAAGAGGAAATGCTGAATAATTATGATAACCACCCATATCACGAATGGATAAGAAGATATCAAAAGTCAATAGACTTTAAGGATATGGCACTGTATATCAGTGAATACGGCGGTATCAGATGGGACACAGACGGTGTTGGCGGCTGGGGCTATGGCGACGGCCCTAAAACAGAGGAGGAGTTCCTTGACAGATACGAATATCTTACAAAGGCGCTAATTAACAGCCCATATCTTTGCGGCTTCTGCTATACTCAGCTTTATGATGTGGAGCAAGAGGTTAATGGCTTGTACACATATGAAAGAAAACCAAAATTTGATATGAGGAGAATTAAAGCCATTACCCAGGCTAAAAAGGAAAAATAATGAGTACTGTTAAAATTGATTATTCAAAAGAGATAGGCAATGTTAAGGTAATGCACGCAGTTAACAATGGCCCTGTTATTGCCGGCAAGGACCAAACAAGAGGGAACGAGCATTCATATAGAGCTGCAAGAATCCCATATGCAAGAGTGCATGACGCTGCCTTTTTCGCAGGCTACGGTGGAGAGCATACTATTGATGTTCACGCAATATTTCCAAATTTCGACGCAGATGTAAACGATCCAAATAGCTATGATTTTGCATGCACCGACCACTATATTTCTCAAATTATTAGTGTCGGCACACAACCGTTTTATCGCTTAGGCTCTAAAATAGAGCACGGTGTAAAGAAATATGGAACAATAATGCCACCCGATTTTCAGAAATGGGCAGAGGTGTGCGAGCATATAATCAGACACTATAATGAGGGCTGGGCAGACGGCTTTAGCTATAATATAAAGTATTGGGAAATCTGGAACGAGCCGGATTTAGACCCGGATGATGCGGTAAATAAAAGATGCTGGAGTGGTAGCTGGGCTGAGTATATAAGATTTTATACAATAGCCTCAAAGCACCTAAAATCTTGCTTCCCACATCTAAAAATTGGCGGACCTGCCTCTTGTGGTGATGAAAAATTTATGGAGTTGTTTTTACAGGAAATAAGCAAGGAAGAAAATGTGCCCCTTGACTTTTTATCTTGGCATTGGTATTGGACCGAGCCAAGCGATGTTTCTATCAAAGCTACTCGCATAAGAAAATTGCTTAAATTATACGGTTATGGAAATGCCGAAAGCATTTTAAACGAGTGGAACTACGTTCGCTCCTGGTCAAAGGAATTTGTATATTCAATAAAGCAAATAATCGGTATGAAGGGTGCAGCTTTTACCTCTGCCGTTATGTGTGCAATGCAAAACAATCCGGATGTTGATATGCTTATGTATTACGATGCTCGTCCTACCGGATTTAATGGACTTTGGGATATGTACACCTACGAGGAGCTCAAGGGCTACTACGCATTTTATACATTTGCTAACCTTTATGACCTTGGTACACAGGTAGAAAATATCTCGGACGATGAGAATATTTATGTAGTAGCCGCTAAAAATGGAGAAGGTGTTGGTGCGGTTGTAACCTACTATACTGAAAACGATAACGAAAATAGTAAATATGTCACCATTGATGTAAATGGCTACGATATGTCAAAGGCAAAAATCTACCTCACCGATGAAAAAAGTCAATATTGCCCATACATAAAGGCTGCCTTCAAGGACGGCAAGCTGGAAATCAGACTTGAGCGTAACAGTATAATCTATATCGAAGCATAGAAAGAGGCGCAAAATGACAGAGCTTGAAAAAATAGAGTATGCCAAATCCTTTATTGATAAGCTGGCAAACGGAATAAATCCGTTGGATGACAGCCCCGTTCCCGAGCGTGATATTGTAAATAATGTAAGACTTTCACGTTGCTTTTTCTATGTTTCCGATATTTTGCGTCAGGTTGTTGAAAATGGCGGAATAACAATGGAAAGAGTGGCAAAGCCAAAGAAAAAACCGTTTTCGCTGTCCCAAGAGGAGCGCGAAAGCATTAAAATCTCCGACACTCCCTTGACAATCAGCGAAATAACAAAATATTTGAATTCTCTGATAGACGAGGAAAAGACCAAAAAGATTACAACAAACGCAATAAGCAATTGGCTGGTAGAAATGGGCTTTTTGTGCGTGATAACCTACGACAACAACAAGCATAGAAAATCACCAACAGAGCAAGGCATAAAAATCGGCATTTTAACCGAAGAAAAAATGGGTCAATATGGCAAATACATAGCAGTGCTTTATTCCCGATCAGCCCAGCAATTTATCTATGACAACTTAGATGCAATCACATCTCAAAAGGAAACTCAATAACAAAAAGGCATTTCCGCAAAACGGAAATGCCTTTTTTGTTGAATCAAATCAACAAATTCAAATACCTACCGTACCTAAATTAGTTGTTCTGATTCTTGATGGAATTTTCGTAAGATTCTACCATCTTCTTGTCTTTATTATCATAGCAAAAGCCAGTAAAAACAATCAAATAAATTCAAGAGGTTTTAAAGTGAGTAAAAAGATTTTTGTTGTACCTTTATTGTAGCTTGAGTACATTAAATATTCAAGTTGAAAAGGGTGCAAAATTGGGTGAATTAGAGGTAATTTAAGGTGCAAAATAGTGCATAATGGTGCAAAAGGTTTAAAGTATCTTGTACCAAAGCATGTATGTGATTTCAATTTCTTTTCTTTCAATACTACCTTTAACAACAAAGTCAACTTCCTTGCACTCTGTAAAGCTACTTTTATACTCACCTTGCTTATAAAGTATTGGATAGCAGTAGGGAATACAGTATTCTATTATCCTTTCCCATTTAGAGTTGGGATAGAGAATTAAGTCTTCACCAGAGTCAGATATAAATCCAATACCTGACTTTTTATAGCTGAAGTCATTTTCTTTTCTAAGACAGTAAGCCACTTTAATCATCTTTATTTACTCCTTTCTTTTTAAATTTTTTATTTCGCCCGCAAAACAAAAAAGGCACAGTTATCGTTCAAAATAACTGTGTTTTTAAATATGGTAACAGATGTCAACAGCCTCTATAACCTCAAATTTAAGCAAAAGAAAATTTCTGCGTTAAAATCCTCAACTTATAGTTTTCAGCCGAAATTTCTCCTGTTTACATCTGCGATAACTGTGCCACAACACCAAAGGCGAAATAAGATATTGAAAACAATTACAATTGATGTTATACTAGTAATAGTAAGTTTTGTAAAGAGTGGGTTAATAAATGGAAAATTCAATTTACACAATAGGATATACAGGCTATAGCTTAGATGAATTTATTCAAGAATTGAAAAATAAGGGAATAAATGTTGTAATCGATGTTAGAAGTTCACCGTATTCAGAACGTTATCCTGATTACAATAGAGATAATTTGGAATCAACATTGGCTTCAAACAGAATATATTACAGGAACTATGTAAAAGAATTTGGAGCTAGACAGGATAACAGAAATTTTTATTCTAGGGATGGATATTTTGATTTTGAAGTTTTCGCAAAATCAGAGCAATTTTTGTCTGGTGTAGAAAAGATTAAAAATAGTGTGGCAAAGGGATATAGGGTTCTTTTCCTCTGCGCAGAAAAAGAGCCTATACAATGTCACCGAACAATATTAGTATCAAGAGCTTTTCACAAACTTGGATATAACGTCATCCACCTTAAGCCTAATAACATAGCTATAAATCACGGTGAAATTGAAACACAACTGTTGAACATGTATTTTCCAAATAGATATCAAAGGGATATGTTTTCAAATGATGATAAAACAGATGATGATTATTTGATAGATGCTTACAGAATGCAGAATAGAAAAATAGGATATAAGATAGAAGGGGAAGAGTAATGATTATTTGTACAATGGGGTTTGCTCAAAAAAATGCCAAAACATTTTTCGAATTGCTAAAAGAAAACAAAGTGGAAGCTTTAATTGATGTTAGATTAAATAATAAATCCCAATTAGCTGGTTTTACAAAGGGAAATGACCTTGAATATTTTTTACCTATACTTTGTGATTGTGAATATTATCATGAAATTGATTTTGCTCCTACAAAAGAAATACTGGATTCTTATAAAGACAAAAAGACAACGTGGATAGAATATGAAAATGCATTTATTCCATTAATAGAAGAAAGAGGAATAAAAGCACTTTTTGATGAAAAATACAGAAAATATAACTGTGTTTGCTTGCTGTGCAGTGAGCCAACACCGGAACAGTGCCATCGAAGATTGGTTTCAGAATATGTAGCGAAAAAGAACGACATAATCAAACACATTTAGGAGTATTTAATGTACAAGGAAATAGTTATCTTAACCAAGTCAAAAAAGAACAATAAATATTGCGTTGCTGGTATAGAATTGAATGCAAGAAAATGGATAAGACTTGTTACTTTTGATAAACTAAGCGACGGAGCATTAGATGATTTGGATCTTGAACTTGCAACAGGTGGTTGCGCTGAATCCCTTGATGTAGTTAGAGTATCAATTATAAAAGAAGTACCTGTTGGTTGTCAAACGGAGAACAATCTAATTGAAAGAAGAAAGAAATTATATAAGATCGGAAAAATGTCATTAAGAGAACTTTTTGACTTAGTTAATCCAATTGATAGTCCGTATATTTTTTTAAACGCCAACAGGTATTTGGATAATTTAGATGGGTTGGACTACTCCTTGGTTTTGGCAAAAGTTACGAATATGAGAGTATACTACAATGATAATGGTAAGAGAAAAGCGGATTTCCAGTATAATATCGAAACGTATGCTCAAATTAGTGTTACAGATCCAATTTATCTTGATTTGTTTGAAGAAACAGGGACGAAAAACGAACTTTTCATTGATAAAGCTTACGTAGTTGTTAGTATACCACACAAGCCACATAATGCAACAGGATTCTACTATAAGTTTTTAGCAAAAATTTTTCCCGTAGATGCTTTCTTTGATGAGGATGAGAAATTCGATTTTACTAAACCACATTCAATTGACGAGATAATTGACACATTTGAATTTCCAATTCCGGTGAAAAAGAGCTTTTGGACAAGTGATTTTTACCATATAATCGAAGATGTTACCGAACGAGGAACAACAGGTGTGGATTATAAGGGCGTTTCACCGTACGGAAGAGGGAGAACGTTTAGCTTGGAAGATAGTGATCTGTATGTGTGTGATGACAAAGTTAGTTTAGTATATAAACATAAGAAAAATGAAACTGTTAATAATGACAATATAGATTTTGATTTTGAGAAAACATATACAATCAATGAAATAGTAGAACGTTTTGAATTTCCAATACCCATAAAAAGAGATATTTGGTTTAATGATTTTTACTACAACATTGAAAGCATATATAGTGATTTTACAAAAGGAACATCGTATTTATGTGGAGAGTGGGAAAGCGCTAGAAGAACCTTCAGCATAAACGATAGTGGTTTTTATGTTTGCAAGGATAAGGGACGACTAAGGATAAAAAGTACTTTCCAAAAGAATATTAAAACCAAAGAAACTGTTGAGCAAAAAAATACTGAAACGATTGAAAACAATTTGGTTTTAGATTATAAAAAAAGCTATTCATTAGAGTTTCTTTTAAAACACTTGTCTCCTCCTTTTGCGGTTAAAAAAGGAGATTGGTCACGTTCTCGTTATTTCGTAGTTAAAGGGAAATTGGGCTCTAATGCGATTGGTGATGTATATTTTAATACTCGAAAAATTCAACATGATATGTTCAACTTGCAATTGAAATTCTATTTGTGTGCTGATACGGTAATTAAAAACTCTGATGGTTTAGTTGAAGAAAAGAAAAACGTAACGGAGACGTTGGTTAAAAATAAACCAAACAAAAAAAGAGAGTTTTCTCAAAGCATGATTGAAAAAACGGGCACAGCATCAAAACCGGAAAATATGCAAAAGGAAGAGCAAACCAAATATAGCGAAATAGAGCTTTTGCAGAAAGAATTGAGCTTAAAACCTGGAGAATCTATCGTTTACGTATTAAGTGATACTGGTTGGCAAGAGGCTTTGTTTTTGGGTTTACAAAAGGTTTCTGGTGAGTATATAGCAAAAGTAAAAAAATCAGATTTTGAAACTTCATATAGTTATCCTAGTGAGGTCGTTACTATTAATGATCGAGGACTTAAAAAAAGTGAAAGAGAAATTGAAGAAGAAAAATTAAGAAAAAAGCAATTAAAAGAATTGAACGCGAGAATTAGAACTCAAAACGAAAATAGAATAAAAGAAGAAGCAGAAAGAACTATAAAATTTGAAGAGGAACTGAAACAGGGAAAAAGTTCATATGGCAGTGGAACTGATATTAATCATGTGTTAAGGTGTGATGGTATTTGTTCTAATTGCAAAAGGTGCGAAGATTGTCTAAAGGGATAAAAAGGTGAATGAATTTGATTTAATTGATTGTTTCAGAAAAAACGAAAAATAAAGTAAACTTTAGAATTACAAAAACAAGCAAGTACATACTGCAATAAAATAGGGCTATTAATTTAGCCCTTTTTCTTTACTTTCGTATCAAGACAAGCACACGCCCACGACACAAAGTAGAAAATCGGTATGGTTTTGGTCCTTTTGGGCTTTGTTCGTTTTTTTTGAATTATTATTGACTTGAATAATCTAATGTGATAAAATAAACTATAATGATGGTACACTAAATTGGCTAAAAAGGAGGGAGTATTGATGACTAACAGAAATTATGAAATTTTAAGTGAAAATACCGTTGTTGCAATTTGGCAAAATAACAAGCTAAATGTACTCAACGAAGCTTTGTTACCGTTATATCTACGCAAGATTCAAAATGCAAATATGTGGCTCGAAACACGTGCAATAGATAGTCATAGAGCAAACTCTCGCCTTTTGAAAAAAGCCCTTAGATTAACTGACAAGGACGATATTTCAACCGTAATACATGTTAACGGAGCCACTATTACAGATAACTATTGGATTCGAGAAATCGGATCAGAGTTGACTTATGACGATGTTAAATTTGAGGACGATTATTTTTCCAATCTTGCTCTTAAAGGAAACTATGATAGCTTTAATCGTGCTGCAAACAGTAAGCGTTCAAAAACTCCAGAGCTTACCAATGTAGGAAGCTTTGAAAAGTGTTGGAAGTTGCGCGACGGAAAGTGGTGGATGTACAAAAAGGCAAACCACGAAGAGATGTTTTCTGAATTGTTTATTTATGAGCTTGGAAGAGAGCTTGGATTTGATATGGCAATTTATGAGCGTGGAGAAGGGTATATTAAATCTCTTGATTTTACAGATTCAGCATCGGTAAACTTTGAACCTGCTTCAACATTTATGGGAGATAACGAGGAGTATATTGATGTTATAAAAGCACTTGAAAAACTTTGCCCTCAAGCAATCTCCGATTATGTTAAATTGATATTCTTAGATACTATTTGTGCAAACCCGGACAGACATACAAATAACTTTGGACTTTTGCGTGACGTACAAACAGGAGAACTCCTCGGACTTGCACCAAACTATGATAACAATATGGCGCTGATTTCCCGTGGATACCCATCAAAAACAGGCAACAAAGATGTTCTTATAACAATGTTTAATGAACTCTTGGAAGAATATCCAACCTTCCGTTCTTTCGTTCCAAAAGTAACAGAAGATACAGTTAGAAAAGTTATTAACAAACTTAATATGAAGGTCAAATCACAACTTATTGTTGAGTTAGTAACAAAACGCTACGAAATGATTGTCAAGAAATTTTAAAAGACCTGTCATCAAATCCATGTAATCAAACGAAAAAGCATTTCCGCAAAACGGAAATGCTTTTTCTGTTGAATCAAATCAACAAATTCAAATACCTACCGTACCTAAATTAGTTGTTCTGATTCTTGATGGAATTTTCGTAAGATTCTACCATCTTCTTAACCATCTGACCGCCGATAGAGCCTGCCTGCTTAGAGGTCAAGTTACCGTTGTAGCCGTTCTGGTTAAGAGTAACACCTACTTCGCTAGCAGCCTGCATCTTGAACTGGTCAAGAGCAGCCTTAGCTTCAGGAACTGAGATGTTGTTCTTAGACATAGTAAACTCCTGTTCATTTAATCTATATTATCGAGCATAGGCGATTTGCCACCAAACCGCCTAATCAACAAGACCGCCCGATAACAAATCTCAAATGCTCTGTAATTATTATGTTGATAAAATTCAAAAATATAAATGCCATTTTTTAGATAAAACAAAAACTTGCGGCCTCTAATACCCCAATGTGAAAATACGTGCAAGCACATAGGATACGAAACGGTTGAAACTATACTAAATGTGTACTCGCATATAACAGATGAGGTAATGAAAAACGCAGCTAAGACAATAGATTAACTATGGGAGCGATTACAGATGATTATAAAGACGAAAGAAAATTAGCAAATATAAAATCAACTAAAAGAAGCAAATTTCAAGCTCCTAAAAGCGAACGCATATACAAGGACACAGGTCCCGAAACCGCCTGCCAAGGCACCTATAAGTCTTAAGAAAACGGCGAAATCAATCCACAGCATAATCGAATCTATATATAAAAGCGAGTCCTAAAAATCAGCAATAGCTTTCTTTAACAGACTTGAATCCAATCCAAATATGTAGTAAAATAAATTTAGAAAAATTTTCAAAAAATTTGAACCTTTTTTGAAGAAATGTGTTTATATAGGTGTGTACACGAGAAACTTGAAAGGAGGGGTAGGCTATCAAACGAGATTTTGAAGAGGTAATCAAGGAAAACGCAACTTGGCTACTTAGATATATAAAAAGTAAAATTTCAAACAAGAGCTTATGCGAGGACATGTTGCAAGAAATCATGTTAAAGGCATATAAAGCATACGATGATTATATTGAAAATGGTACATTCAAATCTTGGCTTTTGCGTATTGCAAGTAATTATTTGAATAATTATTATTCAAGAAACTCGGTTGAATGTTTATCTCTTGACTATGAGGACGAGGAATTTAATTCGTTCTACGGTTATCTTTCAAATGAAGAATTAAGTCCTGAGGAAAAGCTTATACACGATGAGCTTATTTCAAGTGTTATGCTACAAATATCTAAATTACCGAAAAAACAAAGTCAAATGATAATCTATCGATACTTTTACGATATGAGCATAGAGGAAATATCAACTAAAATGAATATTCCAAAAGGTACAGTAAAAAGCACTACTCATTATGCAATAGAAACACTTAAAAAACACCTTAATGTAGATAGACAAGGAGAAAAAATTATGGAATGCAAGGAAATCTATAAATACTTATTTATTTATGCCAACGGAACGATTCAGCCTGATCACAAAAAGCTCGTTGAAGAGCATATAAAAACCTGTCCAAAATGCAACGATATTGTAGTCGCTTTACAAAAGCTCATTCCTACTATGGTGTTCGCACAGGAGGATGAAATGACGTATTTTAGCATATCGTTCCCTGAATTAAAGTTAGCATTTACAGGTATTAGATATGAGGTGGAAAATTTTGAACTATGTGAAAAAGCTCTCGAAGAGTGGGGCGGAAATATTCCTGACGATGAGAATAATATGTCAAGCGGCTATACTAAAAATTGTGAAATTTTAGGAGTTTTTGATAACGAAGGAAATGAAATTAAAATGAAAATTTGCCAAGAAACCGAAACGCATTATAGAACAAAACCAACCTATATGAAAAAGGTATATAGGTATATGTGGAATTATTGTGCGTTCTTGAATAAGGTAGCCGGAGGCTACATAAGAAGCTCCAAGGAAGCACCCAATCTATATTATGGTTCGTTTAATAACAGTTTGGGTGGAAATGCAAAATCCGCGCTTTATCAAGCAATACCAAAAGAAGCTGAAAATATTAGAATCAAACGAGGAAATGGCGTTATAGATTGCGACACATACAAATTTGCATATGTTGACCGATATGTAACAGAGGAAGAAACAATAAGACTTGAATATTCGTATTTGTTAAACAAATAAAAATCGCGAGTTCAAATTCGGCACTCGTTTTTGCCTTATTATGTTGAAAGAATGCACATATTATGATACAATAGATTTAAAGTAATATGCTTGCGATGTTATATTTTAAAAATTATTTAAAAAGGAGAGTCTATGAAGGTTGTAATTATAGGTGGGGTTGCCGGTGGAGCAACTGCTGCGGCAAGAATAAGAAGATTAGACGAGAATGCGGAGATTATCATTTTTGAGCGCTCAGGCTATATTTCATATGCAAACTGTGGCTTGCTGTATTATTTCGGTGGCGTTATCAAGGACAAAGAGGATTTGACGCTTCAAACGCCCGAGGGCTTTTATAGGCGATTTAGAATCAAAGCCAAGGTAAACCACGAGGTAACCGATATTGACGCAAAAAACAAAACCGTTTTCGTAACTGACCTGAAAACAGGAGCGAGCTTCACGGAAAGCTATGACAAGCTTATTTTATCCCCCGGAGCAAAGCCTATTTTGCCCGATTTCTATACTGAAAACGAAAGAACCTTCACGCTTCGAACAGTAGAGGATACGTTAAAAATCCGCGCTTTTGTCGAGCAAAATCAGCCTAAGACAGCAGTTATTATCGGCGGTGGCTTTATCGGTCTTGAAATGGCAGAAAACCTTGCCGAGCTTGGAATAAAAACAACCATAGTTCAGCGTGGCAACCATCTTTTGCCACCCGTTGATTGCGATATGGCATCGTTCATTCACGCAAGCTTCCGTTACCACGGAGTAGAGCTGTTACTCAATAGTAGCGCAAGTAAAATGAGCATTGCAGATAACAAGGTTCAGCTTGAGCTTGACGGTGGAAAGCAAATTAGCGCCGATATGGTCGTGCTTGCAGTTGGAGTTACTCCGGAAAACACACTTGCGAAAAAGGCAGGCTTGGAGCTTGGCTTAAAGGGCACAATCAAGGTAAATAGCAAAATGGAAGCCTCTGTTCCTGATATCTACGCAGTGGGTGATGCCGTGCAAGTAAAGCACTTTATCACCGAGCAGGACTCGGTCATTTCGTTAGCTGGACCGGCCAATAAGCAGGGGCGTATCGCTGCTGATAATATTTGTGGGCTAAAGAGTGAATACAAGGGCTCACAGGGCTCGTCTGTTATAAAGCTCTTTGATATGACAGTGGCAACTACGGGAATTAACGAGCAGCAAGCCAAATCAAATGGCTACGAATACGAAAAGGTTATCTTAACCCAAAATTCCCACGCAGGATATTATCCGGGCGCAACAGCAATGACTCTAAAGTTGATTTTTGAAAAGGAAAGCTTTAAGATCTTAGGCGCACAGATCGTCGGTTACGATGGCGTGGATAAGCGCATTGATGTAATTGCAACAGCAATCCGCGCAGGCTTGAAGGCTGATTGGCTAAAGGATTTAGATCTGGCGTACGCTCCGCCTTATTCTTCCGCCAAAGACCCCGTGAATATGGCAGGCTTTGTCGCTGAAAATATCAAAAACGGTGTGGTTAAGCAGTTTTATTATGAGGATATTTCCGCCTTGCGTGAAAGAGAGGATGTAATTTTGCTTGACACTCGCACTCCGTTTGAATATATGCGAGGTCGTGCAGACGGCTTTATCAATATTCCACTTGATGATTTAAGGGAGCGTATAGGCGAGCTTGATAAATCCAAAAAAATCTATGTTATGTGCCAAAGCGGACTTCGCAGTTATTTGGCAACACGAATTTTAATGCAAAACGGCTTTGATGCTTACAATTTCGCAGGTGGCTTTAGACTATATAGCAGTATTAAAAATGAGGAATTACTATCTAACAGGTGCTACTCCTGCGGTATGGATAAAACAGATAAATAAGAATTTGGTGGAGATACAATATGAAGCTAAAGAATATTTTGATTGTTGTTAAAGACATAGAAAAATCAAGACAGTTCTATCACAACCTGTTTGGCTTAGATATGGTGCTTGACAATGACGGAAATATGATTTTAACAGAAGGTCTTGTCCTTCAAGATGAGAAGATATGGGAATCGTTTTTAGATAGAGAAATTTTATCAAAAAGCAACTCTTGCGAGCTGTATTTTGAGGAGCAGGATATCGAGTCTTTTGTAGAAAAATTGGAAAGACTATATCCCTCTATTGAATATGTAAACCGTCTTATGACACATAGCTGGGGACAACGGGTAATCCGCTTCTACGATTTAGACGGTAACTTAATTGAAGTAGGAACACCTATGTAATCAACAAGCTCCAATTTGTCGAAGAATAGAATTTGTACTTTACATCTAGCCGCAACCCACCCCAATTGAACTCGATTTGGAGCAACAAATAAAGCCTTATACTGCATTAAAAACTCTTGCCGATTTTTTAATCGCCTGCATTTTTAATTTGTCTAAGTCCTTATTTGTTCGCTCGAAATTTGCGTAGCAATCTGTTAACGCATAATAGGCGAGAGAGTTTCAATTGAGAAAGACGCAGACAGTTAAAAAACTTTCAAGTCGTTATCGGTTGGAAGGCTCCGTCTATTATGTGTTACAGACGGGTTCAATTAGGGCTGATTGCGGCTAAACGAAGGTGCAAAAATCTCCGCAAGTGGAAAAAGGCGAAAAACGGGCTTATTCAACCCTCAAAGCAGGGAAGAACAAGCCCGTTATGTTTGTTGTGAAAACGCGAGATTTAGCGAGAAAATAAAAGAAAATCGGAGGTCCAACTGAACCTCCGATTTTGGCCTGATGTGACTTGTTATCCCCATAATCCCAAGACCGATTTTTATGTTTTTCTAGTGCTATCTAGTGCTTTTTAGTGCTATTCTGACAACCAAAGCGTACATTTTCGTGCTCTCGTGTTCTACTGTTTCCATGTAGTCCACTTCTCGAAGTGGTCAAACATGTGGTCAGAAAACAAGCCTTGCGTATCCGTTTATTGTGATACACAGGGCTTTGTTTTTCGTTTACCGTACCCCAAAATTTGGGGAGCAATAAACAAAGAAAAAGCGGTTAATAAATATCAAAATATTCTCGCAAGAATTTGTCGTATTGCCATTCCGGGCCATCGTATAGAACTTGGAGCAGAGCAGATTCAAGATCGCCCTTCTTCATTTTATGAATGAGCGAGGGGAGCATATCCGCAATCTCTGCTTGGCGTTTTTCTTCCTCGGCTTCATATTCCATTGCCTCGCGGTATAGGCGGTCCGCTTCTTCGGGGTGAACCGTAAAATAGGCGGCGACGATATGCTTACAAATAATTCTTTTTCCGTCTGCGTGTGGACAATTGCATTTTGATCTTCTTGGGTGGGGAATATCAACGACAACGTGATAAGTCTCCTTACCGCTTCCCGAAACATCGGCTTCGTATATACCGTCACCAACAGGTATGAGCTTTGATACCTTGTTTTCTTTGTGATAGTCATATCCGCGCCAAAGTGAATTGCCGCTTGCACAGTCTATTAGTCCCATAAGCTTCTCCTTTCGTCGTCAAACAATCGTATCGGCACGCTTTTCGCTCTCTCTGAATGCTGGGCGCATGTTTTCGATTTCGCCGCGTCCAATACCGCATTTAGCCGCAACCGACTCCCAATTGCTTTTAACAGTCGTTAATATATCTCTTGCGTATTTTTTAGCTGCCTCGTCGTCA
>JAFTMJ010000054.1 GCA_017452475.1 Clostridia bacterium
ACTTGTTCGGAACAGAGGAAAATTTACATAAGGTAGCAACGAATATTCACAAGGTTCATGTAGAGCAAACAAAGAATAACGTAGCATTAAAATCCCTTGAAAAGAAAAAAGCAGAAGTGAAAAAAGCTTGCGACAATATTATGAAAGCCATTGAAATGGGAGTAGTTACCGAAATGACTGCATCCAGACTAAAGGAACTTGAAGCACAACTGCTTGAATATGATTTCTTGATTGAAAAGGAAAAGCAGAAAACCTATGCTTTTATATCAGTTGAAGATATTGAAAATTATCTTAGAAGGGACATATTTAATAACCGAGAGGATATGAGGGTAAGAAAATTGATAGTTAATACCTTCATTCGTGAAATAGTATTATTCGAGGATAGAATAGTGATAACATACAATTTCAAAAATAACACAGATACAGGCAGACACACACCCGAAACAGTAGAGAAAATGCTAAACGAGGTTGACTCTGCCTATACTACCGAAATTGGTTCGTCTATATCACTCTACTCGGAGCCAAAAACAAAAGACACGAACCAAAGTTCGTGTCTTTTGTTTTTCTTGACTCCGATTGCTGAGGCTCAAACCTGTGTCGAACAAAGTGAGAGAGCTGTGAGCACGCTTGCGTGCCATCCCGATTTATCGGGTGTTCGAGCCCAGCCTAACAGTTAGCACATACTATTTAAATGCTTGCTCTCACCATCGAATTTGCTACGCAAATGCTGGTTCACACTTCGTGTCCACTCCAGTCGTATGGTCAATTGACTTCGCTTCGATACGCTCAGCTCGTCACTCTCCCTACTTTGTGGAGAGAATTTTGTTTAAAACGATATTCAATCGTTTTAAACTTCATTCCCCAGCATTCGGAGCCATAAAAGAGGGGGGCTGACACTCCTTCACTAATTATTTCTAATTAGCTTTTGTGTCAGCCCCTTTTTCTATATATTTTTTCTATATGCTGAGGGGGATTTACCTGTGTATTTTTTGAAAACCTTGGTGAAAAAGTTAAAATCATCATAGCCGCACATAGCGCTAATATCCCTAATTGGAAGCTTGCTTGACTCCAAAAGCTCCTTGGCGGAGTGCATACGCAGGGCGAGAATATATTGGGTTGGTGACATTCCCGTTTGCCTTTTGAAATGGAGATTATATGTAGTCATACTCACATTCTCCATTTTTGCAAGGTCTGTTATTTTAATGGGCTTGGCGTAAAACTCATTTATGTGTCTTATTGATTTTGCATAAAGCGTTTTTTTGCCCTCTGCCGAAATTGAGCGACCCACCTCAATCAGCAATCTGTCAAGAAGGGAGGACAAGTCATAATCTCTGAACTTATCGTTTTTTTCAAAGCCGTCAAAAAGTCTTTGAAAGCGACTTGAAATTTTGTTCTCCGCATTTGCTTTATTAATAATAGGAAACAAATTAATGCCGTAGCGGTTTAATATGCTTGGCACATCACTGCCCGTAAAATGCACCCATAAATAGCTGATGGATGAGTAATCATTAATATGCTTATATCCCTTATTAGGCGGGAAAACTATTATGCTTCCTTCCTTTGCGATAATGGACTTGTCCCCGTTAAATATTTCAATCTCGCCCGAAACCAAATATATAAGGTAGTAATCAAGCCTGCCGTTTGGGTTGTAGTCGTAGTGCCTAAATAATTGATTATAAGCCCCTGCGCAGTTAACCATCAGCGGTAAGTCGTTGCATTGACGATTGCCGATGCTTACCGAAGGCAAAGCAGGGCCTTTAACAACATCATTTACATAATACCAAAAGTTTTTCATAATCACACCCCGTCAAAAAATACTATCTTTCGGTTAATCTATACCTTGCATATTCCTTTAAAATATTGTATCATAAAAATGACATAAAGTCAAATAATTTAGATACAAGGAGAAAATTATGAAAAAGAAAATCTTTCTGATGCTTGCATTAGCATTGATGCTTACCTGCCTCTTCGCCATTGGTGCAAGTGCAGAAACACCGGCAATGTATGTACAGTTTGATGTTTTGCTTGACGGCAATACCGAGTACACAACCGCATATGTGCAAAACACAAATGGCAGTAATCCTAATGTTAACTTGACACTTGATTTCTACTCAGATAAGGATTTCACTGCCAAAATCACTAAGTCCGATATCGTTGCAATGGACTTTTCACAGGCATCAACCTACGGTGATACAGCAGGCTGTGTTAAAAGCTTTACCACTGCAGGCTCCTCTGTTTTCCCAAAGTGTGGGGAAATTAAGTGGTTCAATGTTGGACTCACTTCAATGCCGGGAAAAGCATTCAAGGAATGGAAGCAACTAAAGAGCTTTGACCTTGGCTGTACAAAGACTATTGGTGACGAATCGTTCCAAAACTGCTCTTCACTTGAAAGCATTGTAATTCCCGAAAGTGTTACATCAATTGGTACAAACGCATTCTCAAACTGTACCGGCTTAAATAGCGTTACTTACGAGGGAACACCACAAGTTAAAACTATCGGTGGTGGTGCATTCCAAAATGTTCCTGCATCAAATCTTACACTTCCAAGCTCACTTGAAAAAATTACAGGACAGAAAGCATTTGCAGGAAGCGGTATTCAAACAGTAGTTATTCCTGCCGGCTGTACAGATTTAAGTACGTATACATTCACCGAAAGTAAGGTAACAAGTGTAAGCTTTGAGGAAGGCTTTACAGGACCATTTGCTTTTTCTGTAGGTGTATTCCAAACCTGTACCCAGCTTACAAGCGTTGAGCTTGCAGAGGGAGTTACCGTAATTGGACAGAACTGCTTTAATGGTGCTCCAATTGTAACCTTTGTACTACCCGACTCTGTAACGGAAATAAAAGGTAGTGCCTTTGCAAATTGCAAAAAGCTAACAACCTTTACAATAAACCCAACATCAAAGCTTGAAACTCTCGGTAGCCAGGTTTTCAAGGACGGTATATCACTTACATCATTCTACTTCCCGAACAGCTTGACCTCGATTGGTAGTGGATTATTTATATACAATAACGGTTCATTGAAAGAACTGATAAACTTTGAAAATTGCGGTGTAACCTTTATTCCGGATAACACGTTCCGTCAGTGCAGCGGCTTGAAGGAGATTAAATTCCCTTACGGTGTTACAGAAATTAACGGTAAAGACCTTTTGGTTTGGGCTAATCTTGATTCAATCACTTTACCACAAACACTAAAGACTATTACAAATCCTATAAACGTAGGTTCAATTGGCAAGATTATTTTTGCTGCACCGGAGGGAACACCTCTCCCTGCAAACGCACCTAACGTAACAGTAGAGTATGTAAACTACTGTGATGAATATTTCGGTGGCGAACACGCAATGAGTGGCAACTCTACAATTCAGTTTAACGGCTTCTTTAAAGAAATCACATTTGCTGATGTTTGTACAAGAGAGGGTTGCGGCAATACAGTTATTGACGAGAGCAAGACAATCGGCGCTATATTTACTTGGAAGGGCTTCTCTGTAAGCAAATTTGCTGATGCAAACGGCTGCTACTCCGTAACACAGGGCTTCTATGTAGATATGGAAGCAATCAAGGCATATGCCGCAATAA
>JAFTMJ010000055.1 GCA_017452475.1 Clostridia bacterium
GTTGGTGTTACTATCGCACAGGGTCCACCTGTACCCATTCCGAACACAGAAGTTAAGCTGTGCGGAGCCGAAGATACTTGACTGGCGACGGTCCGGGAAAATAGGTCAATGCCAACACAAACGCAAGGAAACGCTTTTAGGGAAATCTCTTAAAAGCGTTTTGTTGCCTAAAAAGCAATTGAATAGAAAAAAGGGAAAAGTTGGTGTTACTATCGCACAGGGTCCACCTGTACCCATTCCGAACACAGAAGTTAAGCTGTGCGGAGCCGAAGATACTTGCTTGGCGACGAGCCGGGAAAATAGGTCAATGCCAACATTTTCCAATTTCTATTTGATTGAAAAATTCCGGATTAGTTAATACTAATTCCGTTAAGATACGGAATCGCAAATGCGATTTCCCCAATATTCCGAATTAGCTCAGTTGGCAGAGCACCTGACTGTTAATCAGGTTGTCGCTGGTTCGAGCCCAGCATTCGGAGCCATAAAAGAGCCACACGAACTTTGTTCGTGTGGTTTCTTTTTGCTCCAATGTGGGCGTCTCACCATCGAATTTGCTACGCAAATGCTGGTTCCACCTTCGGTGCCACTCCAGTCGTATGGTCAATTGACTTCGCTTCGATACGCTCAGCTCGTCACTTTCCCTACTTTGTGGAGAGAACTTCGGCAAAAACAATACTTAATTGTTTTTACCTCGTTCCCCAGCATTTGGAGCCAAAAACAAAAGACACGAACTCAGCCCTCGGTGCGTGGTTTCTTTTTACATGATTTTTTCGGTTCTATCTTAGTTTTGTTTTTTGTTATTTGTGTTCAACACCTTGTGCTTATATTTTGATGGGCTTGTGCCGGTTAACTCCAAAAACACTCTGTTAAAGCTGCTAACGGAGGAAAAACCGCTTTCTAAAGCTATTTCCGAAATAGGAAGATTGTTTTCCACAAGCAATTTTTTTGCATAGTTAATTCTGTGGGAGGCAAGGAATTTTTTGAAATTCATACCCGTGAGAGAGTGAAGTGTTGACGAAAGATATTTCTCGTGATAGCCCAATATTTTGGAAAGGTCGCTTATTTTGATGTCATCCCTAAAATTATTTGAGATATAATCAACTATTTGCTTTAGTCCTTCCCGCCCCTGTGCAAGCGCACGAGTGGATGTCCATACTCCTCTTTTTAATATTATACCGCAAATTAAGTTTAGCAGCCCGCAAGCCCTCATCTTATCATCTTGGTCCACATTCTCAAACTCCTCAAGAAGTGAAAGGTGTTCAGAAAAATCAATAACAGGACAAGAAAGCTCTTTTCCTAAGGTCAAATAATTGAAAAGCGGATTTAGGTCATTTGAAAACACAGCAGCACACAAAACGGATGAAGATTCCGTGCTGTATTCGTGCACTTGATTTGGCTTTATATATATCAAATGATTTTCTGGTACTATAAATCTTTTTCCGTCAAGATATACGCAGGTTTCACGTTTTTTGGTAAATGCAATTTCACTATATTCGTGAATATGTGGCGAGATATACCAATTTTCATACGTTCCAATTCGGCACTCATAGCTCTTTCCCGCATTTTCATTTTGATAAAAAATCATAAAGCCCCCAAAATTCTTACTTTTTAAGCACATTTTATCACTTTTTAATTAGAATGTCAATATATGGGTGTGTTATAATTTACTTGTAAAGAATATTTATGGAGGTTTATTTATGAAAAATAAAATCTTTTTAGTCATAGCAATATCGCTTTTGCTTGTTTGTACTTTAGCAATCAGCATAAGTGCAACAACAGCAATCCCTGAATTTACAGATGTAATTGATGTTTCAGCCACAATTGATACATCAAGCCTTGCAAAAGGCGTACAGGATGACAATTCCTCAAGGGTTTTACTAAGAAACGAGGACGGAAGCTATTCAACATATCTTACAAAGTACATCACTAAGTTCAACGGTGGTTATAACGATGATGACCATTTTGTTCCGTACTTTGATGCCCTCATTAATGCAACCGGCAAGAATTACGACGTTACATCTATTATTTCTATAGAAATTCCGGAGGGAACATTAAGGCTTAGTAATACATACTCAAAAACATCAACATGGACAAATGTAATGTATGTAAAAGCGCCTTCAACTCTTGTACGCCAAGCATCAATGAGCTTTACTCCTTGTGCAAATATCAAGGTTTTAGATTTTTCAAAGGCAAATATATCTAATGCAGATAAAGAGTTTTTAACTAACAACAGCAGTGTTGAAAAAATCATTTTTCCCGCTGGTTGCACAACCTTAGGACAATGGTCGCTTCACAGCCTTACAGCACTTGAGTGCGTTTATGTTCCTGCTACAGTTGAAACAACAAACGGCTTGATAAATGATAGAACCGGCTCAGGTAAGTTTGTCTTTTTCTATACAGGTGACATCAAGGCAGAAACTCAACATACAGCATTATACACATCACTAAATAAAGATAGCATTGTTGAGCTTAAGTGGGATGCAACAAAGAGCGATAGCTATTATATTGATTTAGCTAAGACTGAGGGCAAGATATATATCGTTTATGGATACAGTGTTTGCAATGCTTTTTATGACGGCAAGCATTTAACCGCCGAGCAAACATATGAGTTCACCTCATTTACTGAAAAGTCCTATGTAAAAAGCATTTGCTCAAGATGTAATCAGGGCACAGTTTTGAAGGAAATTGCACCACTCTTTACCTGCCTTGGCTACTCAGCCCCCGAAAACGGCAAAGGCGGAATTGCAATAGGCTTTACCGTAAACAGCGAAGCCATTGCCGAATACAAGGAAGTAACAGGAAAAACCGTTTCCTACGGCGTGTTTGCAGCTATAAAGGATAGATTAAACGGCGGTGACGTGTTTGAAAACGGCGAAGCAAACGAGTGCGCAATTGTGGTTGATATGACAACCTACGCAACTGCGGCATTTGAAATAAAGATTATCGGCTTCGAAACCGACAACCAAAAGACCGCGCAAATTGCTATGGGCGCATATGTAAAGGTGGATAATGACTACTCCTATATGCAAAACAGCGCGCCCGATGAAAACGAGAAGTATTGCTTTGACTCCTTTAACGATATTGTAGGAAATTCTGCACAATAAATCGTTTCACACATAACAATTGAATAATCATAAAAAGCCGTATAGATTTTACTCTATACGGCTTTTTGTATGCAAAATCACCAGCTAAGCCGGTGGATTTTTGTTTTGCTTTCCAAATGATATAACTTTCCAAATTGTTTGCTTGCATCCAAAAAATACGGAAAAATTCCGTTAGCAAAACTGTTGTTTTTAGGAATACAGTATGTTAAAATTAAATTGTAATCATTTATAATTTTGTGGGAGAAAAATGTCAACTCTTAAAAATATTGCAAAAATTGCAAACTGCTCTGTTTCAACTGTTTCAAGAGCCATTAATAATTGTCATGATGTTTCTGAGCAAACAAGGGCGCACGTTTTAGAAATTGCAAAAGAGCAAGGCTACTTCCAAGCAAAAAAGCATATTAAGGCTGAAAACAGGAAGAAAAATCACTTTAATATTGCTATTGTTTGTCCTGAAATTGAAAGCTCTTATTATTCCGGAACGATGGTTCACATAACAAAGGAATTTTCAAGGTTAAACGCTCGTTCTGTGATTTACGATTATTCCTTTGATAATCCGGAGCTTAAAAAGCTACTTGATATGTGCCAAAATGAGATGGATATTGATGCCGTAATTTGCCTTGGTGTAAATAATGACAAGCCTTTTAGGAGCAATATTCCTATTATTTTCCCTGCTAAAAAAGAAGGATTTTCATCGGTTGTGTTTGATGTATCAAATGGGATTAGGTCTTTTTTTGAGGAAGCAGAAAAAAACAATTATAAAAGCGTATACTTTATTGGAGAAGATTTGACAATAGGCCGTGAGAAGGTCTTTGTTCGGGTGGCAAAGGACTTTCCTTCTATACATCATTACAGCTATTGCTCTCCGTTTCGTTTTGAGAAAGCCGGGCACGACGGTGGAAAAAATCTTCTGAAGGGAGAATTGCCGGATGCAGTTATCTGCGCTTATGATGAAATTGCTTTAGGACTAATTGAACAGCTTTCAAAAAGCGGAATAAAGACTCCAAACGATATACGTGTTATAGGAATCAATGATATACCAACCGCAAAATATTGCTTTGGTGGGCTTAGTACAATTGCCTTTGACATTGAAAAAATCGGTGAGCCGGTAAGGGATTTGATAAACGGCTTAAAAAACAATAATTATGAGGTGCGTCAATATAGCATAACCTCTAAATATATAAAACGAAACACTTAGAAAGGACTGAGCAAATGAAGAAAAAGCTATTATTTTTATCCATTTTTGCTATTTTAACAGTATTATTTGCTGTTGGAATAAGCGCCTCTGCGTACACCTATGATTTTGGTGAAGTAGAGAAAATTGACTTTTTTGAAAATGACGAGAATTACATCAATACCGTTATGGGAAGCGCATATGTAAAGCCAACAACCAAGGATGCAAGATGCGTTGTCTCTTGCACTTGCGAAAAGGGAAGGCATACATATCCTACATACTACATTATGCAAGAAAAGAAGTCAGACTGGCTTGATTTGTTTAGAAAGGACTTTGTAAATTTAAATGCAAATAATCCTTGTGGCGCTAAGTATACCAAGGATAATCTTCTTGCAATTGAGATTCCTGAGGGAATTGCTGACTTTTGGGGACAACAGAATACAGCAGGCGCATTTATGAACCACACAAGCCTTGTATATGTATCACTTCCCGGCACAATGGAAGATTTGCACCAAAACCCATTTAGAGGATGCACATCACTTGAGTGGGTTGATTTTAGCAAGACCACCAAGCTAAAGACACTTTATAATTCATCCTTTAACGGTTGTACTTCTCTTAAGGGTGTATGCTTGCCTGACAGTATTACAACCATGCAAAGTGCCACATTTATTGGCTGTGTCAATTTAGGTCCTGTTTATCTTCCCGAAAAATTAATCAGCTTTGGCACAGATACACAATGGAACACATTTATAAGTGGCCAAAACGGCTCAGGCGCCAAATTCACAAAGCTTTTCTTAACAAACGAAAAATTTGACAATCCCGATGAGGTTGTAAAGCCAAAGGTATATTATATGCCATCTGGTTTTAAAAGCTGTGGCGACCAGCTTTTCCGTGGATGCAGCAATATAAACGATGTTATAGTTTTCCCGACAACCTATACAGCAGTTGGGGACAGCAGGTCATTTCTTGACTATGGGGCAACAGCTGAAAATCCAAAAACAATAGTGTTCCTTGGCGATATGACAAGCTTCAGTGCATATGCGGATTCCACGTCAAGCTATATGAATTATGTTTTTGCTAATGCAAATGATACTGTTGATGGCTTTACATATACATTTACCTCCGGCGGTGCAAGTGATGTTACAATTTACTCCTGCGCATCGCAAAAGGTATGCACTCCTACTTCGGATTCATGGACAAGTCAGGGATTTGCTCATTTTACAAACCCAAAAACATTTGAGGCTATAATACCAAGCACCTGTACAGAAAATCAAACCGTTAGTGCAAGCTGCTTCTGCGGTGCTTCAATGGGTACAATTGAGGTTGAAAATACTGCACTCGGTCACAGCTACACCGTAGATGTGGGGCTCATATACGAAAATTATATGAACGATGGTTATTATTGCATACAATGTGAAAGGTGCGACGATGTAACAAAGGGAGAAAAGGCGGATGCCCTCTTTACCTGCCTCGGCTACTCCGCACCCGAAAACGGCAAAGGCGGAATTGCAATAGGCTTTACCGTAAACAGCGAAGCCATTGCCGAATACAAGGAAGTAACAGGAAAAACCGTTTCTTACGGCGTGTTTGCAGCTATAAAGGATAGATTAAACGGCGGTGACATATTCGTAGACGGCGAAGCAAACGAGTGCGCAATTGTTGTTGATATGACAACCTACGCAACCGCGGCATTTGAAGTTAAAATAATCGGCTTCGAAACCGACACCCAAAAGAACGCGCAAATCGCAATGGGAGCATATGTAAAGGTGGATAACGACTACTCCTATATGCAAAACAGCGCGCCCGATGAAAACGAAAAGTACTGCTTTGACTCCTTTAACGATATTGTAGGAAATTCTGCGCAATAAATCGTTTCACACAGAAAAATTGAATAATCATAAAAAGCCGTATGGATTTCACACTCTATACGGCTTTTTCTTAAAAATTTACACTAACACTTGAAATTTATGCAGTTATATGATATACTAAAACAAATAGATAATTTATAAAAAGAGGTTGACAAATATGAATGACAGTGCGATAATCTCTTACAGACAGACAGACAGACAGACAGAGCAACAGCTCTGTAATTTTTGCGTACAATAAAATAGTTAAATTTGCCATTTGATGTAAAGGGCTTTTGCGCACCCTTTTTATCAAGTGGCTTTTTTAATACAAAAAATAAAAAGGAGAAATTTATGAAAAAGAAAATCTTTTTAATGCTTGCTGTTATGGCAATGCTTGTTTGTGTTTTTGCTATTTCAGCAAGTGCAAAAGAAGCATATTTAGAGCCAATTCCCGAAAATTTACTTTGGGAAAATGACACGGTAACTCACTTTATAGTATTTGATGATGAAAAATACTATACCGGTAGCGGTTCCACGCTAAACCAACTCAATGTAGAGAAAATTGAAGAATCTCTCGCCTCTCTTGGTATATCCTCAGCGGATATCGGGACATCTTATTTAACAAAATTTGTTTTCCCTGCATATCTTAACGGAACACTACTTACCTATATAGATGTAAACTCATCTATAAAAACAAATAAATATTTTAAACATGTATGTGGCTATGTTTCGTTCCCCGGTACAATGACAAAAACCCACGATATGAATGAATGTGTCAATCAATTAAGAGGAATTGACTTCGGCGAAAACAGTCAATTAACTGTTATTCCTTATTGCTTTGCAAACACAGCAACCAAATTAAAAGAGGTTAAAAACTTCCCAACTGCAAAGCTTGAAATTATTGAAGGCCATGCTTTTAACGGTACAAAACAAGCATTTCGCGGTGAATTAGTCATAAACGCAAAAACAATAAAACAAAGCGCATTTAACAACGCCACAACCTTTGTTACAAGTCTTATTTTTGGCGAAAATGTTGAAAGAATTGAAACTCAAGCGTTTAGTGTAAGATCAAGCGAAACAGGTTTAGGCAATCCACATCTTGAATATATCGAGTTCAAAAGCGATGTTTCAAAAATTGCAACTACCTCTTACGGTCCATTCTATTTTGAGCTTGGCGGTAGCTCAAGAAGCGAATATACAAGCCTGAAATGCATTGTTCTTTCAAATGAGGAAAACAAGAATGCAATGGCAAACGGAGCAACAATTTTTAATGACATTGCACCAAACTCATATATTAGATTTTTCCTTGATGAAACAAAGGAAATCATTCATTCCTCACACGAAATAGACTACGAAAATGCAACAATTTCCTATGAGAGCTTCATTGAAAATGGCACTCTTACAAGCTATTGCACAAGATGTAATAAGGCGGAAACAGTAAGCATAGACCCACTCTTCACCTGCCTCGGCTATTCAGCCCTCGAAAACGGCAAGGGCGGAATTGCAATAGGCTTTACCGTAAATTATGCGGCTATTACAGCATATGAGGGCGCAACAGGCAAAACCGTTTCCTACGGCGTGTTTGCGGCTTTGAAGGATAGCTTAAACGGCAGTGACATATTCGTAGACGGCGAAGCAAACGAATGCGCAATTGTTGTTGATATGACAACCTACGCAACCGCGGCATTTGAAATTAAGATTATCGGCTTCGAAACCGACAACCAAAAGACCGCGCAAATCGCAATGGGCGCATATGTAAAGGTAGATAACGACTACTCCTATATGCAAAACAGCGCACCCGACGAGGGCGACAAGTACTGCTTTGACTCCTTCAACGATATTGTAGCACAGCTTTCAAACAAAGCATAAAAGGAATTTTAACCAAAAACCATATAAAACAAAAAGGCTGTTTTCAAAACAGCCTTTTTGATTTAAGTGTTTACAAAGAAAGAAAAGGATGATATAATATTTGCAGATAAATTATGTGCCGAAAAGCAAAGACACATTAAAGGAGTATTATATATGAAACTGTTTTTAAGCGCGCCCACCTTTTGGGATACATACCTTGCCTTGGTAATTGCGGTGTCGGCTGCCGCATTTGTCGGCGCAGTTATATATATTGTGGCAATGATAAAAAACGGGTGGGACTTAGGCGAGGTGCTCCACATCATTAGCGGATTTTTCAAAAACCACCTGTGGTCTTGGTTCCTTTTAATAATACCCGTTGCGGGAATTGTGGTGGGAATAGTAGCCTCCTATTGGATACCTGTGGTAATTGTCCTTTGCGGAATTGCCGCCTTTGTCTTAGTTGCATTAATAGCTCATTTAATTAAAAAAATAGTGATTATGCTTTACCTTATGAAATGCTTTATGATAACCTTCACCCGTAACGAGCGCTTCGACGACGAGGACAATTGGAACAAATAACAAATAAACGGACTGAGCCTTCAGTCCGTTTTTGCTTTTAAAAATCTCCAAGATAGTGGGAGAGGTAGAGGTTTATCGATTAACAAAAAAATGAGTATAAGCTATAGAAACAGTAAAAAGCAAGAAAGTAAAGCCTTCCCCAAAGGGGGAAGGGGGACCGCTTGCGGTGGATGAGGTGTCATTAGCTTTGCAAGCTTTGCTTTTTATATTCCAGCGGTGTAACACCGCAAAGGCTCAAAAACATACGGTTAAAGGTGTTGATAGAGGAAAAGCCGCATTGCATAGCCACATCCGACATACGGAGGTGCCCCTGCGTGTCGCTTCTTAAAAGGCTTTTCGCATAATCTATTCTGTAGGAGGACAAAAATTTTCTAAAGTTCATCCCCGTCAGCGAGTGCAGGGTAGAGGAAAGGTATTTTTCATTATATCCCAGCCTTTTCGCCAAATCGGACAGGGAAATATCCTCCCTAAAGCTGCTTGAAATGTACTCAATAATTCTGAGGCAGGCATTTATTCCCAGTGTACCTGTGCGCAGTGGAGAGGGGTTGCCCCTTTTAAGCACATTAAAGCAAATAATGTTCAAAAGTCCGCATATTTTTAAGCTGTCTTGGGGGCTTGCTTGGTCAAGCTCCGAAAGGATATGGGCGCAGTCCGAAAAATCAATAACGGGCTCCTTTAGCTCCTTTCCTACCATAGCGGAATAAAAAAGCGGCACAAAGTCGTTTGAAAAAACAGCGCACCGCATGCTTGACTCCGTTTCATTTGTATATTCGTGGATTTGGTTGGGACGGATAAAAATAAGGTGATTTTTGGGCACCGTATATTTTGTGCCGTCCACATAAACAGTGGTTGCGCCCTCCTTGGTGAAGGCAAGCTCACTGTACTCGTGTATATGAGGCGGCACAATCCAATTCTCGTGGCAATTGCTCCTATATTCGTAGCTTTTTCCTATATTTTCTGTTTGATAAGTAATCATTTCACACCCTCCAACCTAACCTTTTGACTATATTTTAACACCTTTTGGATAGAAAGTCAACCATATGTATAGTATAATGAAAATATAAAGCTATATAATAGGAGCAAAAAATGCTGACAAAAAACAGGTGGAGCCAAAAAAGAGCCTGGGACTGGTACAACGCCCACCCCTGGATAAGAGGCTGCAATTATATGAGCGCAGACTGCGTCAACCGTATCGACCAGTGGCAGGCGCTCCATTTTGAAGAAACAATAAAAACCACTGAGGAGGAGCTTAAGGTAATGCAGGAGCTTGGCTACAACTCCGTGCGCCTGATCCTTGAATATGTGGTTTGGAAGGAAGAGCATGACAGCTTCCTTGAAAGGCTTGAAAGATATATTGCCCTTTGCCATAAATACGGCGTTTCCTGTATGATAGTTTTGGCAAATGACTGTATGCCCCCAAAAACCGAGCTTTGGGAAATGCCATACATAGGCGAGCAGAAATTCGATATCGGCTATCACGGCGGCAAAAAGCACTCCCAGCACGGCGCCCACAACTGCCCCGCCCCCCACTTCTATCTTGATGACCCCAAAACCGCCGAGGACTACTTTAAAATGGTAACGGAAATAGTTACACTATATAAGGACGACCCACGCATTTTAATGTGGGATGTGTTTAATGAGCCGGGCAATAGTCAAAGAAGCGGAATTACCTTGCCAATTCTTAAGAGAATGTTTGAACTTGTTAGGGAAATAAATCCCTCCCAGCCATTAACCGCGGCGGCGTGGTGCTGTAATAAAAATTGCGTGTTTGATATGCCCGAGGATGTGTTTTGCCTTGAAAACTCCGATATTATTACATATCATAATTACGGCAGGTACGAGGAGCATATAAGGGTTATAAAGTATCTAAAGCAATTTGGCAGACCTTTAATTAACACAGAGTGGCTCGCAAGATGCACAGGCAATACGGTTTTTGAGAACTTCCCCCTTTTCTATCTTGAAAATATAGGCTGCTACAACTGGGGCTTTGTTGCAGGAAAATATCAAACCTTCGAGGCGCACAACTCACTTTGGGATTTGTATTACAGTGACAAAAGCGCAGATATTGACCTAACAAAATGGTTTCACGACCTGTATAGACCAAGCCATAGACCCTATGACCCAAAAGAAATAGATTTGATTAAAAATTTCTGCGTTCTTGCAGATAATGATTTTAAAAATAAGAATAAGGAGAAATAAAAATGAAAAAGAAAGTTGTTCTACTGCTTACAATGGTTGCGTTGCTTACTTGCGTGTTTGCAATTTCCGTAAGTGCGGCGTCGGAAATCCCTCAATTTACAGAGGTAATTGATATTTCATCTGTAATTGATACCACAAACTTAGAAGATAAACTTCAAAGCGATAATTCATCAAGAGTTTTATTAAGGGATGCGGACGGCAATTATGCTACTTATTTATCAAAGTACATAACAGTATTTCCCGGAAACAAATCAATGTGTCGCTTCTCAGTGAATTTTGATGCATTAATAAAGGCAACAGGGAAAACATACGATATGACCTCTATTGTTTGTATGGAGGTGCCAAAGGGCGTGTTAGGACTAAATGACTATGCCAACATTAAAAGTTGGACCAGCTTAGAGTATATAAAGCTTCCAACAAGCTTGGAATTTATCGTAAAAGAATTTTTCAAGCAGCACCCAAGTCTTAAGGTGGTTGATTGCTCACAGTCCTGTGTTACCACACTTGATACAAGTCTTTTTGCAGAATGTAAAGCGCTTGAAGTAGTCAGATTTCCAAAGGGCTTAAATAGTATGGGAAATGTTGCATTGCATAACGTACCTACTCTTGAAAGGGTATATTTCCCTGATACCTTTACTAAAACAGGCTCCCTCATCAATGGAAAAACTCAAAACTTTGCAATTTTCTACACCGGAGGTACCGATGACGATTCAGTGCGTACTCTCTTCCGCAGTATGATGCCAATATCCTTTGCACCAAAGGTTGTAGTGGAGGTGTGGGACCCTGCTAAGAGTGATGATTACTATGTTAGCAAGGCTAAAGCCCTTGATTTAACAGATGATGGCTATATTCCTGATGGCAAAACTCAATACTCCAATAACGCAGTGCTGGTTGTTTACAAATACAGTAAATGCGAAGCGTTCAACTACGGCGTTCATAACAAAACAGAAACCGTTTCATACGCAAACGGATACAACAATGTAGGTGTTCAGGCTACAATTTGTACAAATGAAGGCTGTACATATGCCAAAACAGTAGAATTGCCATCACTTTTCACCTGTCTTGGCTACTCAATGTCCCAGGGTGTTAACGGTGGAATTGTCCTTGGCTTCCGCGCAAATTCCCAGGCTATAAAGGATTATACAGAGCTTACGGGAAAAGCAGTTAGCTACGGCGTGTTTGCAGCATCATATGAAAAGCTTGGCAACGACATAGCTGTAAATAATGACGGTACAACTGCCAATTGCGTAATTGGAGCAGATGTGTCAACTCGTGGCAACAGTGCCTTTGATATAAAGGTTATCGGAATAGAAACAGAAGAGCAAAGGGAAGCAAAAATCGTAATAGGCGCATATGTAATATTAGGAAGTGGAGAAGAGGCGACAGTTTCCTACATTCAGGAAACAAAGCCCACAGGAGAAAATAGCTACAGCTATATAACCTATAACTCCGTAGCAAGCAAGCAGTAATACGAAAAGAGAGCAGAAATGCTCTCTTTTTTTGCAATTTTTCATTGGTTTTTTACAAAAAATGCGAATTTTTTTACACCTAAGCCGCAAAAGCTATAATATATATTATAGCAAATAATGGGTGTATTGGCATATAGAAATCACGAGCTTATAGCCATAAAAGCTCCCTTAAAAATATTTTTTCTGTTTTTGAAAAACAGTCTTGACAAAAGGGAATTTGTGGCGTATAATTCGTAATTACCCCATATTGCCGGAAAGGAAAAATAAAAACAAAATTTTTCAAAAAAATCCAAAATATTTTTGGAAAAAATGTTAACATTTCCTTTATTGTGCAGGTATATGCTCGTATGTATATAAAATAGTATGCATACATTACAGTTTGCCGCTTTGCCTGATTTTGGCGGGAGGCGTGTCTATTTTTCAAGTAATTTTTAGAAAGGAGAAGAAAAAATGAAACCAATGCTTTTATCTTTAGAGCTGCTAAATAAGCTAAGCGAGTCAATTCTTAACTTCAACAGCACAAACAAGAATTCGTCTGCTGATTTTACAGCTAAGCTAACAAAAGTATATTTTGACATCGTTTTTACTTCCCTCTACAAAAAGCTACAGTGGGAAAAGGCAAATGCTTTTACAAAAGAGAGCATTATCTGTAATATTGAGAAGTCCTTAAATACACATGCGGAGGGCTTTTCACATATGCTTGGGTCAAGCAAGGGCGCATTCAGCGCAAACAAAACCGACTTGCTATGCAAAAACGCAAAAATTGTAAAGCAGAATAAGCAAAACAAGGCTGAGCTACACGACAGTGGAAAGCAGCCCTTAGCTCCTATACTGCATTTTACAGGGCGCAAAAAATGGGAAAAGGCTGTGCTAAACAAGCCAAAAGCAGCCAATCTCGGGCGCAAGGAGGGGAAGCTGACGCCGAAAAAGCTAAAGGCTTCTAAAAAATACGCTGAATTGACAAAGGCATATAGCCAAATAGCGGCTGGGTGAAGGAATTGTACCAATTCACTCCGTGCTATACGCTATTTGCAACTGTCTTGGCATAATTGCTACGGGACAAAGCAAAAAATGCTTGCTTCTTACCCTTTCGGTTAAAGGGGAGTGGCACGGAATAAATTGGACGTGTATTCCATACTCTTTAATTAGTACGGATACTAAAAAAACAAGGGCGGCTTTACCTCCGCTTTTGCAGTCAGCCAAAGGGGCAAGTGCCCCCAAAGGCGCAATTTAGGCTACTTAACTTTGAAATTCAATACGGCAAGACCGTATGAGTTAATAAAAACTGAAAAGGTTAATTAAAATGAAGAAACAGGTTATTGTTGCTATTTGCAATATGGGAAAACCAAAGGAAAAAACGGTTTACGGTGTAACTGACGAAACATTAAAGGTGTCAGAAAACCCATACCGCTACCCTTTGAATGCGTATCTCGAGAAAAATTTGTCACAGGGGGATGACATTAAGGTAATATTGGTTGCGAAAAAGGACCCCTTTAACCAATATGAGCAGAATATTGTTGACTTCGAGGAGGAATTAGGCGAGGTTAACAGAACTATTGGTGCAAAGATTCAAGTAAAAACAATTGTTACGGAATTTTCGGGAGATACTAAGGTACACCACGACTTGTTGGATGCCATAGTGGACGAAATAGAAGAAAACACTCGTATTACAGTGGATATGACCTTTGGTCCAAAGGATGTACCCTTTGTGGCTTTTGCTGCTCTGAATTTTGCTGAAAGATACTTAAAATGTGAAATAAACAGAATATTGTATGGAAAAGCTGACTTTGACGAGCAGGGGAAGCCTGTAAATACGATGATATGGGACTTGGGCTCCATATACACAATTAATTCTATTTCTAATAAAATAATTAACTGTGAGGATCAACAAAGAGCGAGGGCGGTACTTAAAAAACTCCTAACGATTTAGGGGGGTAAATATGAAATTTACAAAGGAAGCTACTATCGAGCTTGAGCGCTTAAGCAACATCATCAACAATCACGAAATATTTGAAATCAGTAAGGATAACGGCGGACTTTATCTAAGGAGAAAAAGCGAGCTGTTAATTAACATATACGACTGGGTAAGGATAGTTTTCGGCGACGGGGACTACTCCTGCGAGCTGGTGGATGCCACCATTGACTGCTTGAAGTATTACAAGAAGGAGTCAGGACCCTTCACCCACTATTTTGTCTCTTCCTTTAGGAAAAGGCTTTACCAGCGTGCAAGAAGCGAATCCTTTTTAAGCATAGCTCCGCCAAGGAGAAGAAGGCTTAGCGAGGATGTAAGAGAAGTAAAGAGGCTATTGGAAAACCTAAGAGGTCAAAGCGTGCACACTGCCGGCATGGAGGATGTGAATGTAATCGCAATGATACTTGATGTGCCTGCCTCAAGGGTGGAGGAAATCATCGTTGAGGAAAGGAGTCTTGGCTGCGTTTCCGACACCTTGGAGAACGGTGACGGCGAGGAATACAGTATAATAGACATTATGGCAGAGCCTGTCAAGAGCGCCGAGGATGAGTATATGGAAAAGAACTCGCAAAACAGCGTTATGGAAAGGGCGCAAGCCATATACAACACCTTAATTCCAAGCCAAAAGAGGGTTGTTTCCCTTTGCTTCACCGCCGAGGTGGGGGAGGAGCTGCTTGACAGCGAGGAAAACTGCATGCTTTATGATATTGTTGACTACGGTATTATGGAGCAGTACATTATGGGCTCCAAGAAAATCACAAAGAGCCAAATTGCAAGCCTTTTGGGCAAGGAGCTGCCAAGCATTAGCCGTACATACAAGGAGTTCAAGGACAAGCTTGAAATCAACCTCCAAAAGTGCGGCAGCTTCTAAAAGCTAAACAAACAAAGGAAAAACCGTCACAAAAGTGGCGGTTTTTTTCTTCCTTTCGTTAAGTAATTGTAAAAGGGAGTCATATATACAATTACCTTTGAGAGGGAAAGAAGTAAAAAGAAAAGGAGAAAGGGCAAATGCTTGATTTAAATTCAAAAACCAACATTAAGGAAATTATATTTGACAAGGAAAACGGCTCAACCGTTGAGCTGGTAGGCGCAAAGGGAGTAAGGCTTAAGCTAAAGAGGGTGTTTGCCACCGAATATAACGAGGGTCTTTACTGCATATTGGCACCTGTAAACAAGGTGCAGGGCTTGGCGCAGGGCATTGCCCTTGTGTTTAAGCTTGATGAGGACAGCCTATGCTTGGTTAAGGAAAAGGAGCTTGTAAAGGCTATATTTAACGCTTATTATTCTGCAATAGGAGGCTGAAATGGAGAACAAGATAATTAAGACAACAAGGGTTTACCGTAGCCAATTTGACGATAACGATAATGAATACTCGGGCACAAAGCTGCGTATAGACAGTGAAAGGCTGAGTGCCTTGAGCCGTGAGCTTGAGGAAATTGAGGGTCAGGAGTATGCCTGCCAGGGCGTGAAGGAATATCTTTTCGGCATTGGCCACCGTCCTCACGAAAAGGGCTTGGGGGGCAGCTTTTTATTTGCAGGCGCCCCCGCCGTTGGCAAGACCGTAATGGCTGAAAAAATCGCAAGGAGCTTAAACCGCCCCTTTTTGCGCATTGATATGAGCACAAAAAACGATAAGGAAAGCAGCGTCTTTGACCTTTTCGGCATCCACCCGTCATATAAGGCGGCAGAGGAGGGTGAGCTTACCAAGTTTGTAAAGGAAAACCCTGTTTCCGTTGTTTTGCTTGACGAGTGCGAAAAGGCGCACCTAAATGTTTTAAACACCCTTTTGCAGGTTTACGAAAGGGGCGAAATTGAGGACAAGTTTACCAAAAGGCTTGTTAGCTTCCGTGATGTTATACTTATCGCCACCACAAATGCAGGAAGTCAAATTTACAACCAAAGCGCCTGCAAATATATTTTCTCAGGGGTTAGTGAGTCCACCCTGGCAAGGGCAATCCAAACAGAGGAAAGCCCCATAACAGGCAAGCCCTTTTTTACAGAGGCGCTTGTTTCCCGTTTCTTTTCGGGCAAGGTTATAATGTTTAATAAGCTCCGCCCGCAGGTTTTAAGAAAGATTGTGTCAAGGGACATAGAAAAGCAAAGGCGCTATTTTGAGGAACTTTACGGAATAAAAATTGGGTTAAACGCAAACGAGGTAAGCCAGCTTTTAATCCTTAATCAAGGCGAAAACGGGGATATAAGAGGGCTTATAAAGTCAAGCGGAGAGCTGTTTTACAAGTGTATGGGCTGCGGCACGGAAACCGCATACGAAAAGGACTCCGCCCTTTTGTTCAACAGGCTAAATATAGAAATTGACACAAGCGACGCAACAAGCGAGGTTATGTCACTTTTGAATAGGGACGGTAAGCTCCGTGTGCTCGTTTACTGTAACGAGGCGGATAAAAACAAGTACCTAAAATATGAAAGCAAGGGCATTGAGGTTGTGTTTGCAGACCACACCTTTAATGCAAAGGAAATATCCGTAATGGATATTACAGCCGCAATCATAGATGTGGGCGAAGGGGACAGCCGAGATGCAAGGAGGCTTTTTGATATTTGCGCAGGGCAGGAGTCAATCCCCACCTATGTTTACAGCAATGAAAATGTGGGCAGGTCATATTTTTACTACTATGTGGAAAATGGTGCCGGCGAGTGCTTTTCCCCAAGGCTAAAGGGAGAGGAGCTTGAAGGCTTTATCAAGAGGATAGTAGACGGCGTTGACTTAGAGGCTATGTGCGGCGCCCTGTTCCGTGCAAGCAAGGTGGTAAACTACGATGTTGACTATATTTTTAATAAGGAAGAGGACAGCATAACAGTAAGACTCCACGCGCTAAGGGCGGAAATGGCAATGGACGCAAGGGACACAGAGCAGTTTGTGGCAAAGAGGGACATACCTAATGTGAAATACGAGGATGTTATCGGCGCAACAGGCGCAAAGGCGGAGCTGAAAAGGGCTGCCAAGTTCGTGCTTAACTACAAGAAATATCTAAGGCAGGGCGTTAGAATTCCCCGTGGCATTTTGCTTGAGGGTGAGCCGGGCACAGGCAAAACAATGCTTGCCAAGGCATTTGCCAACGAGGCAGGGGTGCCCTTTATCCAAAAGAACGCCTCGGAGTTCTTAATTAAGTGGATAGGTGACGGGGCAAAGGCTATAAGGGAGCTTTTCCAAAGGGCAAGAAAATATGCGCCTTGCGTTGTGTTTATTGATGAAATAGATGTTATTGCCAAGTCAAGGGTTGATAATGCGCAGGACTACCACCACACCCACAATCTGACAAATGCTTTCCTTTCGGAAATGGACGGCTTTAAGGACAATACAAGGGACCCTGTGTTTGTAATTTGCGCAACAAACTTCAGCACAAAAAAGGGCAGTACCCATCTTGATGAGGCGTTTTTGCGCCGCTTTGACAAGAAAATTCAGGTGGAGCTTCCAAAAAGAGAGGAAAGGGCGCAGTTTTTAAGCTATGCCCTGAAAAAGCTTGGTCAAGGCGCGGACGTATCGCAGGCTACAGTAGAGCAAATTTCCAAAAGGAGCATTGGCTGGAGCTTGGCTGACTTAAATGTGGTTATCCAAAATGCCGTAAGAAAATACGAGGATGACAAGGGCGCGGTTGGAGTTGACAACGAATATCTTTTGGAGGAATTTGACGGCTTTGGAAACGGTGAAAGAAGGAGGAGAAGCCAAGGCGAGCTTGAAAAGACCGCCATCCACGAGGCAGGGCACGCAGCCTTGGCAGATGTCTTGGGCTTGCCTGCGGTATACACCACTATTGTTTCAAGGGGCGATTTTGGGGGATATGTATATAACGGAGATGAGGACAAGACCTGCTACACCAAGGAGGAGCTTCTTAACAAGGTTTGTATGCTCTTGGGCGGCAGAGCCGCCGAGGTCATTGAATACGGCAGTGACGGTATTAACACAGGCGCAAGCAGTGATGTTAAGTCAGCAACGAACATAGCCTTAAGGATGTACAGTCAGCTTGGTATGGGAGATAGCCTGCTAACCTTTGAAAGGGGAAAGGAGCCTGAATATATCCTTGCCAAGGCATCAGAGCTTTTAAACGAGCAATACGAAAGGGCGAAAGACCTGTTAAAGGATAATTGGAAAAGGGTTAAGGCAGTTAGCGCCGCCCTTGTGGAAAGAAACAGCTTAAGCGAGGCTGAGCTAAAGGAGGTAATGGCTAAGATATGAAGCACGGTGAGGTTTACGGCGTAATTTTAAGACAGCTGAATAAGGGGCAACCTTCAATTAGCTTGCCCTATATAACAAGCGTGGTTGAGGGAGACAGTGACGATGTGGAGGAGGCGGTTTCCGTGCTCCACCAACAAGGTATTGTAAGAAAAATCAATCAAAAGGAGTATGAGCTTGTTTGCGATATAGGTCAGCTAAGGGACTTTGTCTTAAGCTGCGGTAAAACGGCAGAGGCAGGACTTTTCACAGGTGAATATAACGAGTTTGGCGACACCCCCATTACCTTAGAGGACATAGAGAATGACCGCTGGCAGCTCTATGTGGAGGAAAAGAAGGTAGAGGAAAAAAAGGGGGACCCGTTTTCCGCTTTTGAAAGACACAGGAGGGGAAGGCGTAGGCATAGCTACGAGCTTGAGGATGATGACGATGATGAGGATGACGACATTATTAAGCTAAGGGTAAAGGGCTACCTTGGGGAGATGAACGGCTACGACCCCGACACCAAAAGCTTTGAGCCCGAGATGCGCATTTGCTTTCCGGGCAGTGACAGGATTTTAAGGCTCGAGTGGGATGAGGATAGCGACGGTGATTTGTTCTTAACCGACAGGGGCAGCTACTATGAATATTTGCTGGAAAGGCTTGGAGGGGAAAGCAGTCAAAGCGCCAAGGAAATGGCAGACTACATTTTGGTTGATATGGAAAGGCGCTCCTCCTTTGGCAAGGACGGACATAAGCTTATTAATTATCTAACCGATGTTAAGGATAGGGATAGGCTCCGTATAGAGGTAAACTACTATGCAATCCAATTCGGTAAGCACCTAAAGGAGTTTGACTGTATTTTAAAGCATTACAGTCAGCCCTGTGGCAATATAAACAATCTCGTTAACGAGAAAATAAATACCTTTGTTGAGGAGTTTAAGCCGGAGGGGGTAAAGCTGCAGGAGCTTATAAGGTCGGGGGGAGCTGTCAATGCGGTTTTATACGCAATATGCTTAATCCACCCGTCGATTACAAGGGAGCAGGCGCAGGACACCGCCTACCGCCTTAGCCTAAAGCACAAAAACAAGGTGAAAATCGCAGGGGTGGGCATGGAGCTTGACAGCCTCGTGTCACAAATTCTCGGCTACTCTGACAGAAGCTTTAATATGATTAAGATTGACGCTTATTTAAAATCGAAATAAAAGGGCAGGCTTGAAACGCGTGTTCTCCATCAAGGAAACATGCTAAATCAAGCCTGTTTTTTTTGTTAATACGGTTGAAATTATGATATTAAAATGTTAAAATAAATTGAGGTGATAATATGAAGGCACTTTCACTGTCCTGTTTGCTTGATTTGGAAATAAAAAAAGCGGAGGGCGGAAATGGCGCTTACCTGCTAAATGGGAAAGAGTATGAGAACTATTTGAGCAGGGGGCAATGGGAAGACTTCCTTAAAAATATGGACAAGAGCTACAAGCAAAGCCTTGAAAGCAGCTCAGGCGGAGAGCTTACCGAAACGGTGTCACCCCCTAAAATGGCTTGCTACGGCTCCTCAAGCAGATTTTTATACAATCTTTCAAAGGATATTTGCGGCTTTGAGGCGGAGAAAAAGTTGAGCACCACAGTAAAGGGCGGCAAGGCGGTGCTTGACGGATATATAAGGGACAAGGGCATTTTTGTTGAAGCCAAGTGCCACGAAATATATTCAAGGTGCGAAACGGTGCGAAGTGACGCATATAGTGGTCTTATTGAATATATAAACAAAAGGAATATTGGCGTAAGGGTTAAAGCGGAGAGCTATACAGACAAAAACGGCAAAGAAAAGCTGCGGCTGAACTTTGGCTATGACCGCTTTGACATTATGCAAATAATATGCCATATGCTTGGCATAGGGGCAGGGCTCCTTTGCGGTGGGCTTCCCTTTATGAAGGCGACTCTTTTGTACCTTCTTTTCGACCCAAGAGGCGTTACAGGCAACCGAGAAATTATTGAGATATATGAAAGGGCTGTGGAGCAGGAAAACAGCTTTTCCAAGGTGGCAGGCGCATTTTTTGGATGTATAATTGACTATTTGCAGGAAAAGGGCAGGGCGTGTACATTGACAGAGGAGCAGGTTAAGGCAGTAAAGGCAGGCTTTAGCTTTATCCCCTGCAATCAAAACAATTATTTGGAGATTATAAATGGAAACGAGATATTATGAGGTCGTAAAAATCGAGGGTGAATACGCCTACATTCGCGACAAGGAAACAGGCGAGGAAATATTTATAGCTATGTTTTTGCTCCCCGAGGGCGTTGATATAGGAACAAAATTAAAATACGAAATGTTAGAGTACGAGGTAATTGAGTAATGAAAAAGGTTGCGGTTTTTATGCTTTTCGGTCAGTCAAATGCAACTGGCCACGCAATGCCAATGGAGGAAAAGGACATTATTAAGGAGCCGCTTAAAAATGTTTTCGGCTTAAATAGGGAGCCAAACCAAAGCTTTGATACGGAAAGGCTTAAGTTTACAGGCTACACAAGCTACGGTATGAATTTGGCGGAAAATCAGGACAACACCTATTCCGTTGCCAACTGCCTTGCAAAAAGGTGGCAGGCGGATATTGATAATGGGGTTAGCCTGCCCGACCTATATATTATCCACATTTCCATAGGCTCACAGGGCGTTTACGGCATGTGGAGCCCACACAGACCCAAAAAGCTTATCCCGGGCAAGCTTGGGGATTGCGATATTTCAATGTACCCACTTGCAATCCATGTTCTTGGCTTAACCAAAAAGTATTTTGAGGAAAATGAGCTTGAGCCCGATTTTGTTGGCATCCACTGGCGTGGCGGCGAGCAGGAAACCTGGCAGCACACCTCCCAGCTTGAGGGCCGTTTAAAGGCGGACTATATAACCCTGTTTAACGGCTTGCGTGAAGCAATTGGGGCAGAGGCGCCTATCGTTTTGCACCGTATGCCCTTTGTGCAGGTTATGAAAAACGCTGACCCAAGCGGCAAGTGCCTTGACAGTATGAACTATATAAATAACTTGTTTTATGAGCTATCATCCGAGCTTACAAAAACCTCCGTGTTTGATGTAAGAACCTGCCCGTTTTATGATGAAAACACCTGGGACTGTAACATTTTCCGTTGGGATCTAATACACTACCTTGGTAAAACAAACGATTGGGTGTCAAGCACGATTTTAGAGGAATATAAAAACAGATAAAAAAGACATTAAAAGGAGAACCAAAAATGAAAAGACTTATAGCATTAATTTTATCGGCATTAACACTGTGCGCCATAGCTTGCGCATTTTCCGCCTGCGGAGAAGTGGATGGCTCTACATATTTAAAGTACGGCGAAAAATATACCTTTGTTCGCAATTACACCGATGATGATGGTGAGTTTTCAACAACGAGATACACTAAAAACACCATTGTGTTTAACGAGGACAAAACAGGCACATATGACGGTTACGACAAATATGACAAGCTTGATAGTGATACCTTTGATTATGTGAAATCCTACACCATAAAATTCAAATGGAGATGGGCAGATGCGGAAAAAAGCGGGGTTTATATTTTTGAAACCGAGCGCATCTACCACAAGGAAAACTCTAAGGGAAGAACCGCAGAGCTTAACGACGGACCGTACATCGTAGGCGAGGACTTTGTGGCTTCCTCAGAAACAATATACATCCTTGAAAGCGCCGACATCTACGGCGTTGAGGACAAGCTAAACAACGAAGAATAATGTTTCACGGGAAACAGAGAACTCAAAAATAGCTCAATAAACAAGAAAATCCACCGCACAAGCGGTGGATTTTTCATGTGGATAATAAACTATGTTTTAAGCACGTGGTACAGAACACGACATAGTGAAATGAAAAACACCCCGCAATGCTTTAGGCACTGCAGGGTGATATTAGTAAACTAAGTCTGTAAGCCGGCGACAAGGCAAAAACAATTGGGTATTGTTTTTGGTGCAGGAGCTTGCCAAAACAAGGAGAGTGGCGAGTTGAGTGTATCGAAACGAAGGCAATCAACTATGTTTTGAGCACGTGGGACAGAACACGGTGTGGTAAAAAAGAAAAACCACCGCTTTAGGCGGTAGTTTTTCGTATTTATGAACTAAATCTGTAAGCCGTGTTCTGTCATTTAAGACGGTCATCTATCTTTGCCACGTGTCGCCACGAGGCTCCGCAAAATGCGTGCCACCCGAAAGGATGCAAAAGACTTGTCGGGCTAACAAAAATCCTTTCATACGGTGTTGCTTCGGATAGGGTTTACACCCACCCTATGTTACCATAGGATGTCGTGAGCTCTTACCTCGCGTTTTCAACCTTACAGGCAGAGAGCCTGCGGTAATTTTCTGTTGCACTTTCCCTAAGGTCACCCTCGGCTGACGTTATCAGTTATCCTGCCCTGTGAAGCACGGACTTTCCTCACCGTAATACCTTTCGGCAACATACGGCGCAACCGTCCAACTTAGTTCGTTACTATTATAATGTAAAAAACCTGTTTTGTCAAGAAAGAATTACCACATATATTTTGACAGCATATGATAAAAATAGTAATAGAGGGGGGATTTTATATGAAGGAAATACCGAAAATTCCGCTGGGGCTTCAAATGGCGCTGGCGCACAACCCAAGTGCAATGCAGGCGTTTTTAAAGCTTGATGACAGCGCCCAAGACAGCATAATTGACAAGGCAAGCAGCATAAAAACCAAGCGGGAGCTGCAGCTCCTTGTGAATGACATACCGCAAATTCGGCTAAATTAACAGCCGAATTTATTTTTTTGTTTTTTGTTTTGATTGACACTTCATTTCATATGTGTTAAAATATATAATGTATAATTATGTACAGCAGTAAGTGAGGTAAATCTATGCTTAAAATCATAAACCTAACAAAATCCTATGGAGAAAAGCGGGCGGTTGACGGCCTTTCCTTGCACGTTGAGGCAGGTCAGATGTACGCCTTTATAGGTCACAACGGCGCAGGCAAGACCACAACGATTAAGGCTTGCACAGGGCTTTTGGACTTCGATGCGGGAGATATATATATTGACGGCGTGTCAATTAAGGACGACCCCATCGGATGTAAGCGCAAGCTTGCGTATATACCCGATAACCCCGACCTTTACGACTTTATGTCGGGCATAAAGTATTTAAACTTTATTGCTGATATTTACGGCATTTCCGCAGAGGAAAGAAACGAAAAAATCAAAAAATACGGCGATATGTTCGGCTTGACAGGGGAGCTTGCCCAGCCTGTTTCCGCATACTCCCACGGTATGAAGCAGAAGCTTGCAATTATTTCCGCCCTTATCCACTCCCCAAGGCTCCTTATAATGGACGAGCCGTTTGTGGGCTTGGACCCTAAGGCGGCGTTCCTTTTGAAGGAGGAAATGAGAGCTATTTGCGAAAACGGCGGCGCTATCTTTTTCTCCACCCACGTCCTTGATGTGGCGGAGAAGATTTGCGACAATTTGGCTATTATTAAGGATGGCAAGCTTGTTGTAAGCGGCAAGATGGCAGATATTAAGGGGGATAACTCCTTGGAAAGCATTTTCTTGGAGTTAGAGGGCGGTGACAACACCTTCGGAAAGGACTGGGAAAATGCTTAAGGCACTTATTAAATCCAGGCTTAGCGCCATATTTTCATCCCTTACACAGGGCAGCAAGAAAAAGAATAAGTCAAAGGTCTCTATGGTGCTTTTGATGGTTCTTTTTGCCATAATTATTGCCTATGTTTTGTTTGCGATGGGAGCCTTGGCGGTTGCCTTGTGCTTTATGACAAGGGGCACGGGCAATGAGTTTGCACCCTTTACCATAGCGGTTTTGGCGGCTAGCGCCCTTTGCTTGTTCGGCAGTATATTTGCAACAAAAACTCAGCTTTTTGAGTCGAAGGACAATGAGCTTTTGCTATCAATGCCCATACCGCCAAAATATATACTTATCAGCAGAATGATTGCTCTTGTTTTGGTGAATTTCCTTTTGGAGGCAATTGTGATGCTGCCATTTATGGCGGTTTACGGCTTTATTATAGGCTTTAGCCCCTTGGGCGCTGTTTTCAGCATCCTTGTGTTTATTCTTTTGCCCTTTTTAACCTTGGCGCTTTCCTGCCTTATTGCTTGGCTTGTTTCCGAGGTGACATCAAGGGTGAAAAACAAAACCCCTATAACGGTTATTTTGTTTCTTCTGTTCTTTGGCGGATATATGTTCCTTTGCGGTAGCATTGGCGCCTTTGCGGGAGAAGGCGGCTTTACATCCATTGACCTTGGCGGACTTAAGAACAGCCTCCTGTTTTATTGGGCGGGGGATGCAATGGCAAAGGGAAGCGGACTTTCAATGCTACTTTTCTTCCTTTGCTGCGCTGTGCCTGCGGTGGCGGCTTACATTATTTTGGATAAGACCTTCATAAAAATAGTGACCCGAAGAAGGGCAAGGACAAAAATCGAATATAAGGGCAACCGTGAAAGCGTGGGCAGCGCCTTTACCGCCATGCTTAAAAAGGAAATACGCAGGTTTTTTACATCCTCTGCGTATATAATGAACGCAGGGCTTGGCAATGTAATGTGCATAGTTCTTGCTGTTTTCTTGGCGGTTATGTCAAAGGATATTTTACAATCCGTGCCCTTTGAGGGCGAGATGGTTAAGCGCGTTATCCCCTTTGCGGTGACTGCAATATGCACCTTTATAGCCTCGATGAACCTGATAAGCGCCCCTTCTATTTCCTTGGAGGACAAGTGCCTTTGGATACTCCAAAGCTCACCTGTTAACCCTAAGGATGTGTTAATGGCAAAGGTGTGCGCCCACATAATAATTTGTACGCCCCTTACCCTTGTTAGTATGGTTATTCTTTGCATTGCTTATAAGCTATCGGTTATTGCGTCAATTCTTGCAGTGGCAACATCCCTGTCTGCGGTGGTGTTTACTGCCTATTGGGGAATGTTGCTTGGACTTAAGTTCCCTAAGTTTGACTGGCAGAACGAAAATGTGGCGGTTAAGCAGGGCATGGCGGTGTTTGGCGCAATGTTTGGCTCGATGCTGTTTTATATGGTGCTTTCCGTTTTGGGCTTTATATTAACGGTTATAAACGAATATTTGGGATTTATTATTGTGTTAGCCCCAAGCATAATAGCCTCCGTTGGAATTCATTTCTATCTTATAAACGGCGGCTGCGGCACATTTGAAAAACTAAAGAAATAAGAATGGAAGAGTAAATGAAAGAGCTACTTTGCCCTGCGGGCAATTTTGAAAAAATGAGGGCGGCAATTTTATACGGCGCTGACGCTGTATATCTTGCCTCCGATATGTTCGGTATGCGTGCGGCGGCGGACAATTTCACCTTAGAGGAGCTTTCGGAGGCGGTGGAATACGCCCACCAAAGCGGTGTAAAGATATATGTTACCGTTAACACAATGCCCCACACAAACGAATATGAAAGACTAAAAAAATATTTAAAGGCATATGATGAAATGGGTGTGGATGCACTTATTATTTCCGATATTGGCGTTATTTCCTTAGTTAAGGAGCTTATCCCCAATATGGAAATACATATTTCCACCCAAGCAAGCATTGTGTCTGCGCAAACAGCCACGGCGTTTTACAATATGGGCGCAAAGCGTGTGGTTCTTGCAAGGGAGCTTTCCTTAAAGGAAATTAAGGAAATTAGGGCGAACACCCCGCCTGAGCTTGAAATTGAGAGCTTTATACACGGCTCAATGTGCATTTCGTATAGCGGAAGGTGCCTCCTTTCCAACTTCTATACAGGAAGGGATGCAAACCGCGGCGCTTGCGCCCAGCCCTGCCGTTGGAACTACACAAATGCGACACCCGTTACCTTTGCGGAGGAAAAGCGTTTGGGCGATAACCTTTCCGTTGAGGAATACCGTGAGGGCTCGTTTGTAATGTCCTCTAAGGATATGTGTATGATTGAGCATATACCCGAGCTTATGGAAAGCGGCATTGACAGCTTTAAAATTGAGGGTAGAATGAAGAGCGCCTACTACACCGCCATTTGCGCAAACACATACAAAATGGCGATGAATAAGTATCTTGAAAATCCAAGCGCATACGAATATAACCCATTGTGGCTCCGAGAGCTTGAAAGCGTAAGCCACAGGGAATACGCCACAGGCTTTTACTTTGACAATCCTATGGATAACCCGCAAACCGTTACCCAAAACGGATACCTGCGTGAAAAGGCGTACCTGTGTGTGGCAACGGGTGAATATGATGGGGAGCTTGCTTGGTTTACCCAAAGAAACAAAATTATTGAGGGGGACGTGTGCGAAATTATCACACCCGGTCAGTGCGGCAGGAGCTTTGTGGCAACGGAGCTTTATAACGAGAGGGGCGAAAAAATCGAGAGCGCCCCACACCCGTCAATGAAATTCAAAATGCGTGTGCCATACCCTGTTAAGGCAGGGGATATTATCCGTTCCAGTGACAAATAATAAAAACGCTTTGCTTGCAAGCGGCGGAGTGAGTGAGGAGAAAAATGGATTTATTTATTGAAATCTTAAAGGCGATATTTATCGGTATTGTTCAGGGAATTACGGAGTGGCTCCCTGTTTCCTCAACGGGACATATGATTATCGCCAACGAATTTGTGCAGCTTGATATAAGCGCAGGCTGCTGGGACATCTTTGAGGTTATTACACAGCTTGGGTCCATTTTGGCAGTGGTAATTTTGTTCTTCGATAAGCTTAACCCTTGGTCAAAAAACAAGGATGCGGTAATGCGTAAAAAGACATGGAGCCTTTGGTTTAAGGTTGTAGTGGCGGTGCTTCCTGCGGCTGTTATCGGCATACTTTTAGAGGATTGGCTTGATGAGCATTTTTACAACTTTATAGTTGTTGCTATTGCCTTGGTTGTTTACGGCGTCTTGTTTATTGTTATTGAGAGAATTAATAAAAACAAAAAATTCAAAATTGAGGATGTTTACGACATTGACTATCCCACAGCTATAAAAATCGGCTGCTTCCAGGTTCTTTCGTTAATCCCCGGCACATCCCGTTCCGGCTCTACAATTCTTGGCGCCTCCACCGTGGGCGTTTCGAGGACGGCGGCTGCGGAGTTTTCCTTCTTTTTGGCTATTCCTGTTATGCTTGGCGCCTCCGCCCTAAAGGTTTTCAAGGCGTTTGCGCTTGACGGGCTGAGCCTTAACCTAACGGAAATTGTTGTTTTGCTGACAGGCACTGCGGTTGCCTTTGCTGTATCTATGGTGGCAATTAAGTTCTTGATGGCATTTGTTAAAAAGCATAGCTTTGAGTCCTTTGGCTGGTACAGAATCGGCTTGGGTATCATTCTTATCATATACTACATTATCAAAATTAATATGTAATAAAATGAAAAAAACTGTTGATAATACAAAATTTTTATGATATACTAAGGAATGGTAAAAAATTAATTAAAATATAGGAGTTTTGAAAATGACTTACAACAAGAAAACTATTGAAGACGTTAACGTAAGCGGCAAGAGAGTTCTCGTTAGATGTGACTTCAACGTTCCGCTTAAGGACGGCGTTATCACAAGCGACAAGAGAATTATCGGTGCTTTGCCGACAATCAAGTATCTTTTGGACAACGGCGCAAAGGTTATCCTTTGCTCCCACATGGGCAAGCCACACAACATCTTTACTGAGGGCTTTGGCTTGACAAAGAAGGAAAAGAAGAAGGTTGAGGAGCTTCCCGAAAGCGAGCAGGCAGCTGCAAAGGCTGAGCTTTTAAAGAAGGCTCTTGATGACAAGAAGAAGTTTACACTTAAGCCTGTTGCTGACAGACTTAATGAGCTTCTTGGCGGCGTTGTTACATTTGCCGAGGACATTGTTGGCGCTGACGCAAAGGCTAAGGTTGCTGCTTTGGAGGCAGGCAAGGCTGTTCTTTTGGAGAATGTTCGTTTCGACGCAAGAGAAACAAAGAACAACCCTGAGTTTGCAAAGGAGCTTGCTGATTATGCAGACATTTATGTAAATGACGCATTCGGTACAGCACACAGAGCACACGCAACAACAGCAGGCGTTGCTGACTATCTCCCTGCAGTTTGCGGTTACCTCATTCAGAAGGAAATCGGCATTATGGGTAAGGCTTTGGCTGACCCTGCACGTCCATTCGTTGCTATCCTTGGCGGCGCTAAGGTTTCCGACAAGATAGGTGTTATTGAAAACCTTATTGAAAAGGTTGATACACTTATTATCGGCGGCGGTATGGCATACACATTCTTCAAGGCTAACGGCTACTCCGTTGGTACATCCCTCTGCGAGGATGACAAGGTTGAGCTTGCAAAGGAAATGATGGCTAAGGCTGAAGCTAAGGGCGTTAAGTTCTTAATCCCTGTTGATAACAAGCTTGGCCGTGAGTATGATGAGAATACTGAGTCCTCTTACTGTGACTCCGACAAGATTCCTGACGGCTGGATGGGTCTTGACATCGGTCCTAAGACACAGGAGCTTTTTGCAAACGCAATTAAGGGCGCGGGCACAGTTGTTTGGAACGGTCCTATGGGCGTTTCCGAGTGGAAGAATTTTGCGGCAGGTACTGAGGCGGTTGCAAACGCAGTTGCTGAAAGCGGCGCAATCTCCATCATTGGCGGCGGTGACTCAGCTGCTGCAGTTGAAAAGCTTGGCTTTGCTGACAGAATGACACATATCTCTACAGGCGGTGGCGCATCCCTTGAGTTCCTTGAGGGTAAGACACTTCCGGGTATAGCTTGCTTGCAGGACAAATAAGAATATAATTAAAATGTCCGTAGGCTAATAACTTACGGACATTTGATTTTAATCGGTTATTTTGGGCAAATATCGATATATGAACATTTGCACATATGAATGAAAAATAATATATAACAGGAGAATAAAGAAAATGAGAAGAAAAGTAATTGCAGGAAACTGGAAAATGAATATGACACCCTCACAGGCTAAGGCGTTGATTGAGGAGACAAAGCCACTTGTTGCAGGTAAGGACAACTGCGACATTATCTTCTGCGTTCCTTATGTAGATATCTATGCTGCACAGGAGGCTGCAAAGGGCTCTAACATTAAGATTGGCGCAGAGAATGTTCACTTTGCACCTAAGGGCGCTTACACAGGCGAAATCTCTGCGGAAATGCTTAAGGAGTGCGGCGTTGAGTATGTTATTATCGGTCATAGCGAGAGAAGACAGTACTTTGGCGAGACTGATGAAACAGTTAACTTAAGAACAAAGGCTGCGCTTGAGGCAGGCATGAAGGTTATTCTTTGCTTGGGCGAGGTTAAAGACGAAAGACTTAACGGCATTACAGACGAGGTTGTTTCTATGCAGACAAAGCTTGACTTGAAGGATGTAACTTTAGAGCAGCTTAAGAATGTTATTATTGCATACGAGCCGGTTTGGGCTATTGGTACAGGCTTGACAGCAACACCTGAGCAGGCAGACGAGACCTGCGGCGTTATCCGTAACACAATTAAGGCACTTTACGGCGAGGCGGCTGCTGAGGAAATTATTATCCAATACGGCGGATCTATGAACGCAGGCAATGCGGCTGAGCTTTTGGCAAAGGAAAATGTTGACGGCGGTCTTATCGGCGGCGCTTCCTTGAAGGCTAAGGATTTCTCAATCATTGTAGAGGCAGCTCAGTAAGTCATTCGCTTGAACAAAGGGAAAAAGCTATAATCAAAATATAATCCAAGGGTGTACCGACTGTCGGTGCACCCTTGCTTTGTTGTCAGACGATGCCACACCGGGCTTGAACCAATGTGCATTATAAATTAAATGAACGGCTATTTTCATAGCTTTTTCAGTTGCCTTACGTCAGTAAGCCTGCCTCCTCCGCACCAAAAATCATCTCTAAATAGTTAGGTTATGCTTGAACGCGAAAAACAAAGTCTTTTGGAAATTGGCAGTCTTAACAAATGGTTAAAACAAATGTGCTTGACTTTTTGTATACAAATATGATAAAATATTAGTGTAAAAACGCAAAATTATGAAAAAGAGGTTGACAAATATGAATAACAGTGTGATAATCTCTTACAGACAGACAGATAGACAGA
>JAFTMJ010000056.1 GCA_017452475.1 Clostridia bacterium
AGCTCCTATTTACAAAAACGAAACAGTTAAGACAAATGATATCATTTGCGAGTCCCCATATACCGTAGCACATGTAAGCAAGAAGGACCCAACCACGGGAGAAACATATACTGCAACACAAATTACAGTAAACGCTTCCAAGCTCTTTGGCGACAGTCAATTCTAATAAAAACCCCCGCCTGCTTCAAGACCGAAGCAGGCGGGATTTTTCTGTATACAAAAAACACGAACCGCGGTTCGTGTTTTTTAAGCTTTATTTATGCTGCTTTCTATAACTGTAAGGTGACATTCCCATACGGCTTTTGAAAATTTTGCTGAAAAAATACTGGTCCTTATAGCCCGAGGCGGCGCCTACTTGGCTGATTGACATATTCGTTGTTAAAAGAAGCTCACGGGCTCTGCCAAGCCTTAGCTCCAGCACATATTCGCTGGGGGTTTTGCCAAATTCCTTGGTAAACAGGGTGATATATCTTGAATTGCTAAGCCCCTCCATTTGGGCAAGAAACGGAATTTGTATTTTTTCCGTATAATTTGCGTGGATATATTTAATCGATTGCTTGAATGTGCGGTAGCCGTTGCTTTTTTCTCTGTTTATCGCAATGGTTAGCAAAATCTCCTCTAAAAGGCAAGCCAATGAATATTGCAAAAAGGGAGCCTTTGTCATATACTGCTCAATCATTCTATAAAACAAATCTTTAATCTTGGGGGAAAACTCGCTTTCCAATACATAAGGCTCCAAGGAAAAGCCCAAATCCGTTAAAATTTTCTCCACCTGCGCCCCTGTAAAGTGGGCGGAAAGATATCTTGACGGCGGCTCACCCCAATAGCAATATTTGTATTTTGGAGGATAAATAACAACAGAACCTTTTTTTAGGTGGAAAACAGTACCGTCAATTTCGGTGTTGAAAATACCGTCTGTTACATAAATCAAAAAATAATCATCTCTGCCTTGACTGTTATATGTGTCATAAGCATATAGACCATCCTTAAAGCAATCACAGGTGTAATTGACAATCAAATGGTATTCGTCGGATTGCTTGCTTTGGTTGTTTAAAATATCAACGCTTCTGATCCGTAATTTATTCAACTGAACTCTCCTTGTGTGGTATAAAATAGTAAAATAATACAAAATTTTGCTAAGATAATCTATTTACATAGCGCTATAATGATTATAAAATATAAATGTAGATTTGTCAATGGTAATGTGCAAAATTAGCTATTAAGTTGGCAAAAACCACAAAATTTTACAAAGAGGAGAAATTTATGAAAAAGAAGCTTTTACTTTTAACAGTGTTAGCTATGGCGTTTGTTTGCCTGCTCGCCATAAGCATAAGCGCTGAAACAGTAATTCCGGAAAACAATCTTGACGAAAACGGCGATATAGTTGCCGATGTTTTGGTTGATTTGGGAGATAATAGTCATATTGTTTCCGTTGATATTTCCTACATCGATGCAAACGGTCAAGTGAAAAACGGCAAATTCTATTATGAAACAAGCTATTGGTCCCAAAGAAATATGAGTCAGGTTAAAACAGTATATGTTCCTGCTGATTTTGACTTTTCTCAAATGATTTACTTTTTTGATAAGGCAGATTATGACGGAAACGGAAAGTATGAAGCTAACGAGCTGACTAAGCTGACTCAGGGTGGCAGCGCCTTTAAAATGTACAGCTATACTTCATATGATAACGGTACATTTACAGACACAGCCAACGTAATTACGTCTATTGAGAGAATTTCCTATTCAAAGTATTTTGTTAAGCTTGCGGATGGAGGCTTTGGCTCAAAGGCTCCAAAGCTAACAACCATTACCTATAACGGCAGAGAGCCAATAGAGGGTGCCTTAATAGTATCTCCGCTGATTGATGAAGTTTTTGGCGGAAGCTTTGGCGGTGACGGTGGCAGCTTAACCTCTAACAGTTTAGTTACACCGTTTACAAAGCTGATATTTGAGGACAGAGACATAAGCGTTTCCTTCGGTACATATTGCTTTACTCGAAATATCATAGAGGAAATCTACTTTGGCAAGGGTACATATTACCTTGGCGACCACCAAAAAATAGCATTACTATTCGAAAGTGACTATAAAAACGGTGAGGGTGCAACACTCAAAACAGTTATTCTCCACAAGGATGCTAAAATCAGCTCAGGCGAAATCTCCTGGAATGTTGGAAGCTATGATGTAATTGTTTTAGGCAGCGAAAGCGAATGTAAGGAATATTATGAGGCTAATCACCAAAGCAAGCTGCCTTGCGCAAAGAGCGTAACCTATAATCCTTGCTACTACGGTCACACAACCGAGGATGATTATAACTGCGCAACCGCTTTGATTTGCACAACATGTGGTGAAACACTTGCAGAGGCAAAGGAGCACACTCTTACCGAAGCATTGAAATATGATAAGGGCTTCTTAAATGCAGGCGCTTACACAGTGTCTTGCACAAACGAGGGCTGTACATATAATACAGCAACAGAAGCACCTGCTCTCTTTACCTGCCAAGGCTACTCAGCTCCCGAAAACGGCAATGGCGGAATTGTAATCGGCTTTACCGTAAATTATGCGGCTATTACAGCATATGAGGGCGCAACAGGCAAAACCGTTTCCTACGGTGTGTTTGCTGCCTTGAAGGATAGCTTAAACGGCGGCGACATATTCGCAGGCGGCGAAGCAAACGAATGCGCAATTGTTGTCGATATGACAAAATATGCAACAGCGGCATTTGAAATAAAGATTATCGGCTTTGAAACCGAGGCTCAAAAGGATGCGCAAATCGCAATGGGCGCATATGTAAAGGTGGATAACGATTACTCCTATATGCAAAGCAGCGCGCCTGACGAAAACGAGAAGTATTGCTTTGACTCCTTTAACGAAATCGTAGACTCCCTTTCAAACTAAAAATGTGGCATAACAAATAAATAACAAAGCAAAAAGCAATCAAATAAACAACAAAGCAAGGCTGAAATTTCAGCCTTGCTTTGATGTATTTATAGAGGAAATACTTGAGAACGACGAACTTTGGAATGAGTTTTAATATTTAATCAATACGCATTTCACGGCTGTACTACTTATATTTAACAAAAAAATCAACATTTGTACTAATTTGAG
>JAFTMJ010000057.1 GCA_017452475.1 Clostridia bacterium
AAGAGCATAAAGCGCCTAAAAGCAAGACAAACACTGCGCAAACAATCGCAAATTGTTTTTTCATAAGCTCACCTCGCATTTTACAGTTAAAAGGACTCCCTACCTTTATTTTACTATATTTACCATTAATTGTCAATATATTCTCTAACAAATAATGTGGAGCTATACAAAAAGCGTGATGCTTCTAAAAGAAGCATCACGCTTTTTTGTTAAATTTTTAAAACGCCTGTGACATCAAAGATTGATGAAACAAGGATTACGACCAAGCAAACGGGGGCTATATATTTTATCATTACGGAAAAGAGATTTTTGAGCTTGAATTTTCCGTTTAGCTCCACCTCGTCGATTACGAAGGAGGGCTTTATAACATAGCCGATGAAAATGCAGGTCAAGAGCGCCGCAACAGGCATTAAAACACTGTTGCTTATAAAATCAAAGAAGTCAAGGATTTGCAAGCCGAAAATTGTGAAGCTCTCCCAAACGCCATAGCCAAGGGATGAGGGTATACCAACAATTACAGTGCCCGCAAGCACGATTAAGCAAAGGATGCGCCTATTGATTTTAAGCTTATCCTGCAAAATTGACACCACCGTTTCCGTCAAGGAAACCGAGGAGGTAAGGGCGGCAAAAAGAACAAGGAGGAAGAACAATGCGCCAATAACCTGACCCCCAAACATTGAGTCAAAAACCTTAGGCAGGGTGATGAACATAAGCCCCGGACCCTTGCCGAGGGCAGCCTCATCTCCCCCTGAGAAAGCGAAAACCGCAGGGATAATCATAAGTCCTGCAAGGAAGGCAACGCCTGTGTCAAAAATTTCAATTTGGTGAACGGACTTTTCAAGGCTCACATCCTTTTTCATATAGGAGCCGTAGGTTATCATAATACCCATTGCCAAGGACATTGAGTAAAAGAGCTGACCCATTGCCGACACCACCGTCATTACGGAGAACTTGGAAAAATCGGGCTTTAGGTAGTATATAACGCCCTCCACAGCCCCGTCCATAAACATACCGTAAACGGCAATGAACAAGGAAAGCACCACAAGGACAGGCATCATAATTTTTGACACCCTTTCAATTCCCTTTTCCACGCCCAGCATAACGATAAGCACCGTTGCGCCGATGAAAATGCAGAGCCACAAAATCGGCTCTCCTGTTTTGCCTATAAAGCTCTCAAAATACCCGTCTGCCGCAGCAGTTACCCCATTGCCTGTTACAAAGGCAAAAAGGTACTTTGTTACCCAGCCGCCTATTACCGAATAGTAGGGTAAAATTATCATAGGTATTATCGACACAAGCCAGCCGATAAAAGCAAATTTCTTGCTGATTTTTTTAAATGCAGTAATGGCGCTAACTCCCGTTTTCCTGCCTATGGCAATTTCACCAATCATTAGCGCAAAGCCAAAGGTAAGCGCCAAAACTATATATGTTAAAAGGAAAATTCCCCCGCCGTACTTTGCCGCCAGGTATGGGAAGCGCCAAATGTTGCCAAGCCCCACCGCGGAGCCTGCCGCCGCCAAAACAAAGCCAAGCTTGCCTGTAAAGCTGCTCCTTTTTTCCTTCTTTTCACCAATTTCTGTCTTTTCCATTTTTGTCCCACCTTAGTAATATGACCGCAGATGTTACTATTATGCCATAAAGCGGTTAAAATATCAATACCATTTTTGCATTTGAGACACATATTGTAGCTTTTTACAAAAAATCGCGAAAAAAATATTGAATTTTTTCAAAAAAAGTATTAAGGAAACTATTGCACTGCAAAAAAATTTGTGCTATACTTTTTTTATCAAAAAATATGATATTTTGGAGGCTTTTATGAACGGAAATGTGCGTCCCGAAGCAATGGAAAGAATTACAACCAAGGAGCTTGCCCTTAAGTTTATCGATGAGCAGGTTAAGCTTGTGCGTGAGCAGGTTAAGGACAAGAAGGTTTTGCTTGCTCTAAGCGGCGGTGTTGACTCCAGCGTTGTTGCCGCGCTTTTAATTAAAGCTATTGGCAAGCAGCTCTACTGTGTACATGTTAACCACGGTCTTATGAGAAAGAACGAGAGTGAAAATGTTATTGAGGTTTTTGGCAAGGAGCTTGACGCTAACCTTATTTATGTTGACGCAACTGACCGTTTCCTTAACCTTTTGGCAGGTGTTTCAGAGCCTGAGAGGAAAAGGAAGATTATCGGAGCCGAGTTTATAAATGTTTTTGCTGATGAGGCAAGAAAGCTAAAGGGTGTTGAGTTCCTTGCGCAGGGCACAATTTACCCCGACATTTTGGAAAGCTTTAAGCAGGCAGAGGGCAAAAAGGCTGTTAAGTCCCACCACAATGTTGGCGGCTTGCCCGATGACCTTAAGTTCCAGCTTGTTGAGCCAATTAAGCTCCTCTTTAAGGATGAGGTTCGCGTTGTTGGCGAGGCGTTGGGTCTTCCGCACGCAATGGTTTACCGCCAGCCATTCCCCGGCCCCGGACTTGGTGTTCGTTGCCTTGGCGCTATCACAAGGGACAGGCTAAACGCCCTTCGTGAGGCTGACGCAATCCTTCGCGAGGAGTTTGACAACTTCGGTCTTAACGAAAAGGTATGGCAGTACTTCATCGCTATCCCCGATATAAAGAGCGTTGGTGTTCGTGACGAGAGCCGTTACGAGGGTTGGCCCGCAATCATCCGCGCCATTAACACAAAGGACGCAATGAGCGCAACAATTGAGGAAATCCCTTACAATGTTCTTCACAAAATCACCGCCCGCATCACATCCGAGGTTGAGGGCATTAACCGTGTGCTCTACGACCTTACACCAAAGCCTGTTGGCACTATTGAGTGGGAGTAATAAATGAAAGTCGAAAAAGCCTTATATATCAAGGATTTTCGGCACGCGGGACGGATTTTTGATACCGTATTGATACCAAAGAGAATAATAAACAACGGCAGGAATGTGAAATTTTTTGTCGTTGATTTATTGAAAATATCCATTTTGTGTTGACAAAACAGCATAAAAAGGATATAATATAAGTGCGGGTGTATCTCAGCCCTAAATGAGAAACTTACTAAGCGAACTTCTCTTGGTTCTTTCAAGAAAGTTACAAGTGAGTGTTTCGCTACTCAGAATGCGAAAGTTATGTGATGGGGGCAAGGCACACTTGCCCTCATTTGCTATTTTGGAGGATTCAATGGATAACCTTAAGCTTTACGAAATTAACGGGGGCTATATTACATATCTCTCGTCGTATGCTCCGCATCTGTTTCAAAACAAGAAATCCGGGCAGAAGAACGAGAGAAAATATATCGGTATCGTTTTACATATCAACGGCTTCGACTACTTCGCGCCGCTTTCCTCGTTCAAGGACAAGCATAGGATGATGAAGGAAGGACTTGATTTTATTAAGATCAAGGACTATGCCGTTATTAATCTGAACAATATGTTCCCCGTACCGCTGAGTGAAGCAAAGTACGTTGATATAAGAAATGAGCGAGATCCGCACTATCGTGCCCTGCTTCTTGCAGAGTACCGTTTTATCAAATCCATTCAAGAGAAGATTTGGAAGAACGCGCAGAACGTCTATAAGATCAAAATTAAGGACGGAGATACTTCATCTCTTGCCAAGCGCTGCAACGATTTTCTTCTGCTTGAAAAGGCTTGCGCCGATTATATGAAATAAATATTTAAGAGGGGTTTCTATGAATGATATAAAAAGTTATATCAAAGACAAATTAACTGAATTTAACGATAAATATAATGTAAAACACAAACTTGACAGTTGTTGGGGCAATGACAAAGATATGAAAAGACAATGGAAGCGAGATTGCGAAAATGTTCGGTTGCAGTGGCAAGATGTAAATTCGGTTTCAGATGTAAAAATGTATATCGACCGATATGCTTCAATCGTCGAAAGATATCAGAACATTAGAGGCGTATACTTAGACTCTTACGATATGGATTTAGCATTGTATAGAGTCATTTCTGCTTTGCAAAAAATGGCACAGTGTTATGACTATGAAGCACTTGGGTTTAATGAATGTAACAAAGAAGAAATAGATGCTTTGTTTGATAGATTATATCAAATTTTTAATGATATGGAAGATGTTAACATTCGCCGTGCAATGCAAGATTGAAAAGAGTATGGTGGATTATGAATAATCAAAATTAAGTATAAACAAAAATGATTTGATTTATTAGCAAAAACTCTTGTAATTATTCCGTTTTCATTGTATAATAAAGCGAACTGAAAAACTGTGTTTTGACTTAAAAGCAATACAATATTTTGCTTTAGGAAGGATGTAATTATGGCTCTTATTAAGTGTCCAGAATGTGGAAAACAAATTTCAAATCAAGCGAGTGCTTGTCCCAACTGTGGTTATCCAATCAAAGGAGTTAATACTAACACCGCAACTACTCCAACAATGCTAAAATTCACTTCCAAAGATAGAAGTGCTAAATATGCTATTGTATGCGACGCTAAAACAGGTAAAGAATTGGCAAAAATTGACCGAGAAACAGCTCGCTCTGTCAATATTACTAAACCAACAGAAATTACATTTTGTGTGCGATTCTCTATGTTAATGTCATCAAATACTATTCATCATATCATTTATCCAGGAAAATGTTATGAACTCATGTATTACAAAAAAACACTTACTTGGGATGTAGGCATTTCAGAGGTATCAGCAATTGTGTAACTGTAAAAAACAATAAAATAATAAAAGCAAGAGGAATATCAAGCAAGTATACTACACGTATAGTATAATAAAGCAAACAGAAAAAGTGTATTTTCCGGGTTGTATCATTGATACCATTTTGATACCGTTTTTTCAAAGACTCCATAGATTATGGGGAAAAAGAAGGTCGAATTATCTGAAAAAAGCACGTTAAAATACCTAATTTCACTCAGAATATTGCCGATTTAAGCGAGTGGGAATAATGCCAAAAACAGCGAAAGTCTTTGCGGTATAGGTATTTTTTAGTTCCAAAACACCCTCGCGGCAACGTTTTGGCAACATCCCTGTATTATTCATAAATAAAAATTTTGAGCTAACAGATTTCTGTTTGAAGTCTGTTAGCTCTTTTTGTTTTTATAATTCTATGTTTAATGCTAAAATTCCTAAATTGATCGAAAGACCAACGCTTTTAATAATTTTAAATTTCCTCTTAGTTCTTTTGATTAAATTATCATTTTCTTTTTTAGCATATGATACAAGATCTTGTAATAGTTCAGAACTATTGGAATAAGTTTTTTCAAACGCTTGGAAAGGAATATATACTATGGCATCCTTTTCATCCAGATTTGACGGGTGTTTCCACATAATTAGCAGCCCCGGAAAACGAGTTTCATACATACCTATTTGTTCTAAAATATTATAGTGTTTATGCAATGATTGCATAAGCTCATTTTCCAAATTACCCCCATATGTGCTTTCTATAATGGCATTATCTTCTCCCAATTCATCTGCTATTATTCTGAAATCTTCTCTAAATAAATCATTGATAATGCTGTGATTTCTGTAGTTCCCAATAAGAAAATAATAGCAATTAAATCCTACCGGAACATTTTTGATTTTGCTAATTCTGTAACCCATTTTATTCTCCTTTAATTTTCGTATAAATAGAAGAGCTCTTCGCCTCATATTCGTGGTATGTATAACGCCAAGGGTCATATCACGCAGGTTGCGTATAAAGCGAAGTTTTCTCAACAGCCATAAAACCCTTCTTTTTGTATATGACACATATAGTATAGTATATTTGTTTTCCACTTGCAATAATAAAACAAGCCGAAGCGAAAGAAATTATAAACGAAGCAACTTGTTGCGTTGAATTTACAGAAAGCCCGTGGGAGCAATATAACGGCATACTACATATAGCTAAAAACAAATTTACTAAAAATGTTTTTAGCAAATTATTGACACATTATTTAGGAAATGTAACCTTGGTTGAGTATGCGGATATGATTCAACTTTAAAGAGTAGAGCGTTAAATCAGAAGTGATTTAGGCTTCTCAGCCTGCTCTTTCTGTTTTATATTAATGATTTAACAAAGGAATAGCTCTTACGGTAGTGGGGGCTTTCCCCGTTTTTCCAAGTGCCGAAGCGCTCAAAGGTGCCGGGGCCCACAAACGTGTTCTCGCCGTAGGTGTGGAAGGGTCCCAACAGGTTGCGCCTGCCTAAGGACAAGGTTAAGGTGATTTCGTTTTCCCCAACCCTTAAAAATTCGCTAATATCAAGGCGGCGGCTCATCATCATTTCCCCTGCGTCCCTGCCGTTTACCTTAACATCTATTAGGTGGAAGGTGCTTGGCATAAAAAGGGCGTACCCTGTGTCGCTTAAATCAACCTTTTTGGTTAGAGTTATTTCCCCTGACATAAAGGGGTAGCCGTCATGAGTAAGGCTTGAAATTTTATTTCTTTGCTTGCCCAAGCGGAAGCCTTCACCAAAGGTTAAGCTGCCCTCGTCCCTAAAGTCACCGTAAACACCAAAGTCGCCCACCAAATAAACAGGCTCAATATCCGTGTCATAGGCTAAGCAGTTCAAAAGGGACTCGGTTACATTTTCGCCAAAAAGGGCGTAGTAAACATTTTCCCCTTGGAAATAGTTGATTTTTATGATTATCTCGTTTTCGCCCTTTTTCAGCTTGTCTGCCACATCGTAGGAAAGGGCGGCTAAGGACAGGGGACTTTCCCCGCTTTGTTTAACGCCCTTGCCGTTTACGGTAATTTCCAAAATCCCGTTATCCTCGCACAAAAGGGCGCATTTTGTGGGGGGAGTGTCTATTTTTACCGTATATTTTAGGTAAAGCTCACCCTCATATCTTTTGTGTAAAAGCTCATCAAGGGCGCACAAATGGTACCTTGGAGCTGTGTAATTTACGCCTCCGTCACAGGAATATGACACGGTGTCAAGGGTAATGTAGTTGTCGGGCTTGCCCTGAACAGTAAATTCACCGCTTAAGGTTAAGTCCTTTAGCTCCCTTTTTGCCATCGGCTTCTTGCCACTCACATACAAAAGATATGACTGACCCACATCAAATTTAACCTCGGTCGGTATTACCCTTTTGCTATCTGTTAAAATATCGTACTCCTCAAAGGAGGTGCCCTTACTTAGGTTAAACTTAACTGTACATTCCTCGTTGCTTACATTAACGGCGTAGATAAACTCCCTGCCGTCCTCTCCGCGCCTGTATGCGGCACGGACACAGGTGTTATGTTCCATTGAATATGGCTGACTTTTTACAATTTCGTCAAGGGACGTGTTTGTTTTTAGGTATTTGTAGGTATATCTTTTGCCCTCTATGTACTGTGGCTTTTTGCCCCACAAATATACCTTGCCGCCATTTTCAATGTACTGCCTTAAGGTAGCCTCCGTTGACTTGTCCATTGTTAAAATCTCGGGAACTATTATGTAATCGTACTTGCATTTACCAAGGATTAAGGAAGAACCCTCTACCCTGCCGTGCTTTTTAAGAAGCACCTCATCAATGTAGTGGTGACCTATGCCTAAGTGGCAAAGCTGCTCAATCAAATCAAAGAAAGGCTTTTCCAAGTAGCCTAAGCCATTGTACGGCTCTTTGCTTAGTGGGTCATAGTCGAAATATGCACTCCTTATGGGATGCAAAACCCCCACATTTACAATTTCCTCACTCCTTGCAAGGGTTTTGCCAAGATACGAAAAATAGTCATTAAAGGTCTTAAAGCCCTTTTTTACCCAAGGGTTAATCTCGGAAAAATGGGATGGGTAGTCCCTCTTTCTCTGCCCCTGCTCGTGGTAGGGGAGCAGGTGCTGGCACATTAGGTTAACACCGCCCACATATTGGCTTTCCGCAATGGTTTTAAGCTCAATGGGCGAAATGTTCCAGCCGCAGGCGGCAAAGGTTTCCGTTAAAACCTGCTCCTTTCCAAGCTGGGCGGCAACGGAGCCAACCTGCTTTGCTGCCATTTCCTCCGTTATCCTTGTGCCAAGGTAGTCAATACCCGGGATTTGCTCGTATTCATAAAAGGGCATTACACCTGCGCAGCAGTTCATTTGCCCTGCCAAGTAGCTTTCCTCAATGTAGTGGCCTGTCAGCTTATAGCCGCGTTCCTCACACCAATCGTAAATCTGCTTTGCAAAGCTGTTTAGCATTAGGTCCTGCATAGCGCACCAGAACTTGTACCTAAAGTCCCGCCAGCCCCGCTTCTTTACAAACAGAAGTCCAAGCCCCTTTTTAATATCCATACCGTACTCCCTTTCAAAATAAAGGGGGAGCATTTTTGTGTACGGCACGCCCCAACGGTAGTACTGTGGCTCATCGGTAAAGAAGCCCTTTAAGGAATATTTATCCCTCTTTTCGTACTCTTTGTGGGTTATTTCCAAAAAGTCCTTAACCACCTGGGGGTTTAAAATGTCCGCTGTGGAAACGGAGTAATGCTCATATACATTCAGGCACCTTGTGTCCCCTGCTCTTGCCGCCTTCAATGTGCCTGTGCTTATTTCGTAAGACACATAGGCATCCTTATCATACTCGCCAAAGGAGTATGTTAAATACCTGTCGTGGTTTTCAATATCCTTAAGCAGCTCGCCACCTGCAAAGCCGCTTGGCCAGCCGTTTTCATCATAGGCGTACGCCTCCATGCCAAGCTCCTTTGCCCTCTTGGCGCATGCATCAATGCAATCAAACCAATGCTTGCCTAAGTATTCTGTTTTAAGTCCGCCGCGGGCGTGCATAAAAAAGCCGCCAATGCCCATCTTGTCCATCCACTCAATCTGGCGCACAAGCTCATCCTTATCTAATGTATCGTTCCAGGACCAAAAGGGTACGCTCCTGTATTTTTTCTCAACCTGCTTCATTTTAGCTTCTCCTTTAGAAATACTAATCTTATTTTATCACACAAATAGCTTATTGACAAGTCCTTTAGTTTAAAGTATAATAAAATTACAGAACTAAAGGAAGATGTATTATGAACAAGGTTTTATGCTCCACAGGCGCATTGATTGGGCGGCCAAACGGCAGGGATTTTAACCTGCTTAAGGATATTGCGCCTAAGCTTAGGTGTGACGGCTTGGAGCTTTTAATGTACGACACCTGGTATGATAAAATTGGGGAGCTGCGTGCCTGCGCCTCCTCCCTGCCCCTGCCCGTTTATGTTTTCCACTTGGAAAAGACAATAGGGGAGCTTATCAGCCACTATAAATTAAACGAAGCCCTTGAAAAAATGGAGCTAAACTGCGCCCTTGCCAAGGATATTGGCTCAGAAAAGCTTGTTTTGCACCTGTGGAACGGCATTATCTCCGACAAAAACATTAGCTACAATATGGAGTGCTATAAGTATTTGGAGGAAATCTCGCAAAGGTATGGCTTAACCTTAACGGTGGAAAATGTGGTTTGCTCCGGCTCTACCCCGCTTACCCACCTATATAACCTAAAGGAGCTTTACCCAAGCATAAAATTCACCTTTGACACCAAAATGGCGGACTTTCACAAGGAGCTCGACCTAATCTACGACCCAAAATACAGACACGTGGTCGCCTCCTTTGACCATTTGCACATAAATGACCGCTTGGGCGAGTACAAGGATTGGTCCAACCTTAAGGTGCTTCACATAGGGGATGGCAGTGTGGATTTTCACCGTTTTTTCGCCTTTATGAGGGAAGCAGGCTACACGGGCGACTTCACCACCGAGGCAACCTCCTTTGACCAAACAGGCAAGGTTGATATTGACAAAGTAAACAAAACCCTTGACAAAATTAAAGAATTGGCTGCAATTTAATTGTAAACAAATAAATCAGCGAAAGGAAAAACCATGAAGACGAATTTAATCAAGCTTTTATCACTTCTATTAGCCCTTGTGCTAATGCTCCCACTGGTTTTCTCCTGCGGAGAAGAAACGCCCCCCGACGCAAGCGCCTTTGACCGAATGAGTGAAAAGGAAAAGGCGCTTCACATAATTGACATTGATTACAGCGATACCAACAAGCGCATAGATGTGATTATGGAATTATCTTCCGTTGGTTCGGAAAGGTTCATTCACTTTTTTACCCATACTTATGAGGCTGAAACGGGTATCGGCACAGATGACTACACTAATGTAAACTTCAAAAACACCTCTATAGATCTTAGCTATAAGCATACTCTTATCAATTCCGAAAACGGATATGTAGACGGAAAGATGTTCCACTACCAAAGCACAAACAACCATTGTGACTACAGGGAATGGAGCAAAATAGACCGTAAAAGTTACCTTGCATACAGGGAGTACCTAAAGGAGAATAATGAGGGCTTGCTTGGCGACTATGACCTTTCAGACAAAACCTGCCGCACCATCACCTGCAAAAAGGACACAAGTGGCAACTGGGTTGCAACCTTTACAGACTTTACCGATGAGGGTCTTAAGCCCTTTGAAGCAATGCTTGAGCCATTTGTGCAGCAGAGGTATGTCGATAAATCCACATTTACAGGTGTGACGGTAAAGGCAAAGGTTGACGCTAATTTTAAGCCTATTTCCGTAGACATTATTTTCAACTTCACAAGCGAGACCCAAACAGCCTTTAAAGTAACCGCAACATTCACCTACGGTGACGATGTTACAATCCGCGTGCCTGACCTAAGCCATTACACACAGGTTGACGATATTAGAAAGTAAAACAAAAAGACTTCGCATTTTGCGAAGTCTTTATATTTTATTTTTTGTATTCCTCGGCTAAGGCTTTAAAGGCAGGCAACGCATTTACTATTCTTTGCTTGTCAACGCAGTATGCAATCCTTACATAGCCGCTTACCCCGAAGTCATCACAGGGGACAACCAAAATTTCCTTTGATTTTGCCCTTTCGTAGAACTTGTATGCGTCGCTTTCAAGAGCCTTTACAAACAGGTAAAATGCGCCGTCGGGCTGAACGCACTCATAGCCGTACTCGGTCAAGGCATTATAAAGAATATCCCTGTTTTCCTTGTAAATGTTAACATCAACCTTAGCTCCCAAGGCTTTTTTAATCACATGCTGGAACAGGCTTGGCGCGCACACATAGCCTAAGGACCTGCCTGCGCCGCAAACAGCCAAATAAACCTGCGTGCTGTTTTCCATCTTGGGACTAACTGCAATGTAGCCAATCCTTTCACCGGGCAGGGAAAGCGCCTTGGAGTAGGAGTAGCACACAACGGTGTTAGCATAGTAATTCATAAGGTACGGCACCTTAACATCCCCGTAAACAAGCTCACGGTATGGCTCATCCGCAATTAAATAAATGGGGTGGCCGTATTCCTTCTGCTTTTTTTCAAGGACTGCGCAAAGAGCCTTAATTGTTTCCTCGCTGTACACAACACCGCTTGGATTGTTTGGTGAGTTAACGATTACCGCCTTAGTATTTTCTGTGATTTTGCTTTCAAAATCGGAAATATCAATTTGGAAGGTCCTTTCCATTGGAGTGGAAATAACCACACGTCCCCCCGCGTTTTCAATAAAAACACGGTATTCCGTAAAGAAGGGGGCAAAAACAATGCACTCCTCCCCCGCATTTAAAAGGGCGCGCAAGGAAATGGTTAAGGATGCCGCCGCGCCGCAGGTCATATAGATGCTGTTTGCATCAACTCCTGCGCCGAATTTTGCGTTAATATCGTCAGCAATTGCCCTTCTAACACCTGCATCCCCTTGGGCTGAGGTGTAGCCGTGCAAAAGCACAGGGCTTTCGTTTTTTATAAGCTCGTTAATTGCCTCAGCAATTTCCTTTGGCGGCTCAACGCTTGGGTTGCCGATGCTGAAGTCAAAAACCTTGTCAGCGCCTATTTCAGCCGCCCTTGCCTTGCAATATTCAAAAATTTCTCTAATAATTGAACGCTTGCTGCCTAATGCAAGCATTTTTTCGTTTATCATAATTTTTCCTCTAAGCTACTTAAATTTTCAAAAGCTTTTTTGCGTTTTGATAAAGGATTTTGTCCTCTGCCTCCCTGCCTAAGTTGTAGGACTTAAGGATTTTTACCATTTCTCCCTGGTCCTGCCACGGGCTGTCGGTGGCGAACAGAATTTTATCTACCCCGTGCCTGTGCACCATTTTTTCAAACTGCGCCTGTGTCAAAAAGGGTAGCACATAGGAGGTGTCAAAATAAACACTCTCCCCTGCCAAAAGGTCATAAGCCTCTTGGTAAAGCTCATTTCCGCCCAAGTGGGCAAGGACAAGCTTGTCATATCCTCCAAGCTTATCAAGCAGGCATAAAACCCTTTTCGGTGTGCATTTTATCTCTTGACCGATAAACGCCCCGTCAAGCCCTGCGTGGGTAACGGTAATTAGGTCAAGCTCCTTTGCAATCCTTAAGATATTTATATACCTTTGGTCGTCAAAGAATGTGCCTTGATAATCGGGGTGGATTTTAATTCCCAAAAAGCCCGCAGCCTTAATTTCGTTTAGGCTTTTTTTGTAATCCTCTATGTCAGGGTGCATACCGCAAAAGCAAATTAGCCTACCCTGTGTCTTATTTTCCTCATTTATCCCCTTGCCAAACCTAAAAATGCTATCAAACTGGGTCGCCTTGGTAAGCACGGGTAAATTGACGGAAATATCTATTCCGTTTTTCTCCATGCTTTCCAAAAGTCCGCTTTTCATTCCGTTTGAATGGGGCGGAATATTGGCGCTTTTTGAAAGGGCGGAAATCGTTGCCCCTGCAATTTTGTCGGGAAAAATGTGGGTATGAAAGTCGATAACCATTTTAAAGAGCCTCTATCTCCTTAGAGCTCATTGTGTTAACGTGAATGTTGTTAAGGACTGCCTCCGCCTCGGAAAGCTCGTTTGTTTTCATAACGATTGAAGCGTCATTGCTCTCAACGCTTAAGCCGTACATATATTCAATGCTCACATTTGCCTTTGCAATCTCCGCTAAGATGTTCTGCAAAGCGCCTGCCACGTGGGGCACCTTAATGATAAGCACCTCTGTAAGCATACTTGAGAAGCCTGCCTTAAGCAAAACCTCCTTTGCGTGCTCAGGCTTATTAACGATAAGCCTTAAAAGACCGTACTCGGTTGTATCAGCCAAGGAAATGGACAAAATGTTCACATCGTTGTCCTTCAAAACCTGCAAAACCTCGCCGAGCCTGCCCTGCCTGTTTTCTATAAAAACGGATACCTGATTAACTGTCATTTTCGTTTCCTCCTTAATATAGCTTTCTGTTATCGATTACGTGGACTGCCTTGCCCTCGCTGCGCTTCAGCGAGTTCGGACCCATAAGCTTAATCTTGGCGGAAATGCCAAGGGCGCTTTGGATAACCCCTGCAATCTTCTTTGTAAGCTTTTCTATGCCGCGGATTTCATCCGTGTAATACTTAACGTCAACCTCAACCTGAATTTCAAGGGTGTCAAGGTTGCCCACGCGGTCAACAATCATCATATAGTGAGGTGTTACCTCCTCAACATTAACAAGTGCTGCCTCAACCTGGGACGGGAACACGTTTACGCCGCGGATAATAAGCATATCGTCGCTTCTGCCCTTAAAGCGGGTAATTCTTACGCTTGTTCTTCCGCAAGCGCACTTTTCCCTTATAATGCTTGTTAAATCCTTGGTTCTGTAACGGATAAGAGGAATACCCTCCTTGGTAAGGGTTGTGAACACAAGCTCGCCAAGCTCACCGTCTGCCACAGGGGTCAAGGTCTTTGCATCAATAATTTCGGGGTAGAAATAGTCGTCGCAAATATGTAAGCCCGCATGCTCACGGCAGTCACAGGCAACGCCCGGACCCATAATTTCGGAAAGGCCGTAAATATCGTGGGCGGTAATGTTCAAGCGGGACTCGATTTCGTTCCTCATCTTCTCTGTCCAAGGCTCCGCGCCGCAGATTGCCGCCTTCAATTTAATCTTGTCAAGCAAGCCCTCATCACGAAGCACCTCTGACAAATGGAGCAAATATGACGGTGTGCAGGCAATGGCGGTGGCACCGAAGTCAACCATCATTGTGGTTAGCTTCTTTGAGTTGCCCGTGCTCATCGGAACAACCATAGCGCCAAGCTTTTCAGCACCGTAATGCGCGCCCAAGCCGCCTGTGAACAAGCCGTAGCCGTAGGCAACCTGAATAATGTCATCCTTTGTTACATCCGCCATTGACATACAGCGGGCAACACATTCACTCCACATATCAATATCGTTTCGTGTGTAGCCAACAACAGTTGCCTTGCCTGTTGTGCCTGAGGATGCGTGTATTCTTACAATATCGGAATGAGGTGCGGCAAAAAGGCCAAAGGGATATGTGTCGCGCAGGTCATCCTTTGTGGTGTACGGCAGCTTTGTAATATCCTCAATGCCGTGGATATCCTCGGGCTTAACACCGCATTTGTCCATCTTGTTCCTGTAAAACTCTACATTATCGTAAACATATTTAACAAGCTTAACAAGTCTTTCGCTTTGGAGGGCTGCCTTTTCGTCATTCGACATACACTCCATTTTTTCATTCCAAATCATTCCCTTTTACCTTCTTTACTATAAATTATAGCCCTCTTCAAAGGCTTTTGTATTTATCTCAACTGTCTTTTGAGGAACGGTGGATTGCAAAACCCTAATCCACTCCTCCTTTTCAAAGCCGATATGCTTTGCCGCAAGACCCAAAACAACGGTGTTCAAAACCTTGGAGTTGCCAAGCGCCTTTGCCACCTCGCCGCCGTTAATTGTATATAGCTTGTGGCTCTTTTCAAGCCCCTGCAAAATATTTTCGGGGTACTGCGCCGCGCCTATAACAACGGTCATTGGGTCAATCCTTGTATCGTTTACAATCATTACGCCATCCTTTTTTAAGAAGTGGGCATATCTTAATGCCTCAAGCCTTTCAAAGGCGATAAGCACATCAACCGTGCCCTCCTCGCAAACAGGCTCAAAAACCTTGTCCCCAAAGCGTACGAAGGTAACAACGCTGCCGCCGCGCTGTGCCATACCGTGCACCTCGGAAAGCTTAATGTCATATCCCCCTGCCAAAGCGGTTTTTCCTATAATTCTGCTGGTAAGAAGGGTACCCTGTCCACCAACGCCAACTACCATTATGTTCATTTATATACCCTCCTTATCTCTCAATTTTCTCAATTGCGCCGAACTTGCAGTAATTCTTGCAAAGTCCGCAGCCGTTACACATTGTTTCATCAATCTTAACTGTGCCGTCAGCATTTTTTGTCATTGCGGGACAGCCGATTTTCATACACATTCCGCACTTTTTGCACTTTTCGCTATCTACCCTGCACTTATTGGGGAATTTCATACCCTTAAGCAGTGCGCAGGGAGCCTTTGCAATAATAACGGTCAGCTCATCGCTGTTAACGCTTTCCTTAACTACCCTCTCCATCTCCTTTACATCAAAGGCATCGACGGTAATTACATTAGGCACGCCAATTGACCTGCAAAGCTCTGTTAAGTCAATTGCGTATGTGTCCTCGCCCTTTAAGGTCTTTCCTGTTGCGGCATGCTCCTGGTGTCCTGTCATACCTGTGGTACGGTTGTCAAGAATCATAACGGTTGCGCTTGACTTGTTGTACACCATATTGATAAGGGAGTTTACGCCTGTGTGTAGGAATGTGGAGTCACCGATTGTGGCAACCCAATTCTTTATGTATTCCTTGCCCTTTGCCTTTTCCATACCGTGAAGGAGGGAAATGGAGGAGCCCATACAAATCGTTGTATCAATTACATTAAGGGGTGCAACCGCGCCCAAGGTGTAGCAGCCAATGTCGCCTGCTGCGTGGATTTTCAGCTTATTAAGAACTGAAAATGTGCTTCTGTGTGGGCAGCCCGGGCACAAAATAGGAGGACGGGCAGGCACCTGCGCCTTTTCATATGTACAGTCAGTACAGCCAACAAGCACACGTCTCAGCATATTTGCGCTGTATTCGCCCTGCTTTGTAAAGCATTCCTTACCCTTAACATCAATTCCCCAAGCTCTTATCTGCTCCTCAATAACAGGCTCAAGCTCCTCAAACACATATACGGTTTCCACATTCTTGCAAAATTCCTCAATAAGGGCTTTTGGGAGTGGGTTAACAACACCAAGCTTCAATACGCTTGCATTTGGGCAAGCCTCACGCACGTACTGATAAGGGATACCCGATGTAATAAAGCCAAGCTTTTTATCCTTGTATTCTACCTTATTAACCGAGAAGCCCGATGCGTCAATTTCCATCTGCTTCTCTCTTTTTTCAACAACCACGTGCCTGCCAATGGCGGAGCCCGGCATCATAACATACTTTGGCACCTGTCTTTCGTACACCTTATCCTCGGGCACCTCCCTCTCTCCTAAATCAACTATGCTTTGGGAGTGGGAAAGCTTTGTGGTGGTTCTAAAGATAACAGGAGTATCGTATTTTTCGGAAAGCTCCATTGCGTACTTAAAGTATTCCTTTGCCTCCCCTGAGTCACTGGGCTCAACAACGGGAAGGTGCGCGCTCCTTGCAATCATACGGGTGTCCTGCTCATTTTGTGAGCTGGCAAGACCCGGGTCATCGGCAACGACCACAACAAGGCCTGCGTTAACGCCTGTGTATGCAAGGGTGTACAGTGGGTCGGAGGCAACATTTAAGCCAACGTGCTTCATACAAGCCATTGAGCGCACGCCTGCAATTGAAGCGCCTGCCGCCACCTCAAGGGCAACCTTTTCGTTTGGCGCCCACTCTGTATACACCTCATCGTATTTTGCTAAAAATTCACTTATTTCAGTGCTTGGTGTACCCGGATATGCGCTTGAAACCTTAACTCCCGCCTCATATGCGCCACGGGCAATCGCATCATTACCAAGCATAATTCTCTTTTCACTCATTATTTCTGTTCCTTTCTTAAATCACGAACTCTTTTTGCCTTTCCCTCAAAGCGCGCCAAGGTGTTTGGAGATTCCAAAATAACCTTAGCATCCAAGCCAAGCATAACCTTAAGCTTACTCTTAACGGTTTTCTCAATTGCCTCAAGCACCTTGAAGGAGTCGGTTGCGGTGGCAAGCTCCACACGCACGCTGAGCTTATCCGCATAGCCGTCACGCTCAACGATAATTTCATAGTGGGGGCCAAGACCCTCAACGCTAAGCACAACCTCCTCAATTTGAGATGGGAACACATTAACGCCGCGTATCTTAAGCATATCATCGCTTCTGCCCGAGAGGTTTTCCATCCTTACGGTTGTTCTGCCGCACTTGCAGGGCTCATAAATCAGCCTTGTTATATCCTTAGTTCTGTATCTTATAAGGGGAAGCGCTTCCTTTTTAATGCAGGTAATTACAAGCTCGCCCCACTCGCCCGCAGGCAATACCTCTCCTGTTTCGGGGTTTATAATTTCGGGGATGAAAAAGTCCTCGTTTATATGCATACCGCAAAGGTATTCGCACTCGCCTGAAACACCGGGACCCATTAGCTCACTCATACCGTAGTTGGAGGTAACAAGCATATTTTCGCCCCAGCATTTGTGCATTTCCTCACGCATTGCGTCAGTCAAAAGCTCACTGCCCACCAAGCCGATTTTAACATTCAAGTCGGTTTTGGGGTCAACGCCCATCTCCCTTGCCACCTCCGCCAAGCGAAGGGCGTAGGATGGGGTTGCAACAAGCAAGGATGTGCCAAAGTCCTTCATATACATAATTTGTTTTTCGGAATTTCCTGTGGATGAGGGAACAATTGTTGCGCCTATATTTTCAAGCCCGTAGTGCAAGCCAAGGGCGCCTGTGAACATACCGTAGCCAAAGCAAATCTGCGCCACATCCTTTGGTGTTGCGCCGCCTGCACAGGCAATACGGGAAACACACTCGGTCCAGGTGTCCATATCCCCCTTTGTGTAGCCAACAACCGTTGGCTTACCCGTTGTACCGCTGGAGGCGTGGATGCGGAGCAGCTCCTCCTTAGGCACTGCGAAAAGACCGAAGGGATAGTTGTCCCGCAGGTCCTGCTTTGTTACAAAGGGCAGCCTTTTTAAGTCCTCAAGGCTTTTTATGTCCTTTGGCTTTATGCCGCACGCATCCATCTTTGCGCGGTAGGCAGGCACCCTTTCATATACTCTGTTTACTGTTTCTTGAAGCCTTTCAAGCTGGAGCCTTTCCATCTCCTGCCTTGAAAGTGTTTCTTCCTTTGCCCAAATCATATGTCAATTAAACCTCGTTTTCTATTGGTTTATCAAATGCCTCGTAAAGTGCTTCCTTACTTGGCTTTTTGGTGAACAGGCTCACAAGCGCGGTTATAACCACGGAGAAAATCATACAGATTGAGCCTATCATAGGTGAGCAGTTAATGCCGTTTGAAAGGGCGCTAACAAAGCCACCTGTGTATGCAGGATGATTGCATCCTAAAATAAATATTAAGGAAACGGTTAACACAAGGCAGGAAATAACGGATGTCCACGCCGCGCATTTTGTAACCCTTTTCCAAACAACGCCAAGGACAAAGGGACCGATAAAGCAGCCTGCCAATGTACCCCAGCTAATGCCCATCATATACGCAATTGCCGCCAAGCCGTATTCCTCATTAAGAATTGCCAAAACAACGGAAATTACGACAAACACAACGCACAGCGCCTTCATCACTATATTAACTCGCTTGTCGCTTGCGTCCTTTTTAATGCTACCCTTATACAAATCCACCGCAACGACAGAGGCAGAAGCCAAGGAAACGGAGGAAAGGGTTGACATGCTGGCTGAGAGGATAAGCACGGCAATAACGCCGATAAGACCCATAGGGATAACCTCCGCCAAAAGGACAGGGATATATCCGTCAGGCTTTACACTCGCCAAAAGCTCAGAGGGGAAAAGACCTGAAAGGGAGCCGACAAAGTATGCGCCAAAGCCGATGATAAGGGCAAATATTGTGCTGACAACCGTGCCTTGTGTAATTGCCTTTTTGTCCCTTATTGCATAATACTTGTGTACGGTTTGCGGTAACGCCCAAACGCCGAAGGAGGTTAGGAAAATCAGTGAAAGCAAGGTCATTGTACTGCCGAAGAAGCCGCCGTTTGTGCTTTCAAAGGTGAACCATGTCTTGTTTACATCGCTTGTCAGCTTGGTTAAATCCCAATTAACGTTTTCATTGTTCATAAAGAGGATAACCATAAGGGTAACGCCCACAAGCATAATAATTCCCTGAATAAAATCGGAAAGGGCGGTTGCGAAATATCCGCCAAAGAAAAGGTAAACTGCGGTAAGCGCCGCCAAGGCAAGCATAACAATCCAGCCCTCGATGCCGAAAACATATTCAAAAAGACTGCTAAGACCGCTGTATACGGATGCGGAATACGGAATTAAGAACACAAAAACGATAACAGCGGAAACAACCTTCAAGCCGCGGCTCTCATACCTTTTTTCAAAAAAGTCGGGCATTGTCTTGGAGCTTAGGCGGGCGGTCATATTCTTTGTGCGCTTAGCAAGCACAAGCCAAGCAAAGAGCGAGCCGATAATGGCGTTTGCAATACCGATCCAAACAGAGGCAAGACCGAAGGAAGCGCCAAACTTACCTGCGTAGCCGACGAAAACAACTGCGGAAAAATATGTAGTGCCGTAGGCAAAGGCGCTCATCCAGCCGTTAATACCCTTTTTGCCTGCGTGTAAGAAATCGTCAACGGACTTGGAGCGTCTGCGTGTGAAATAAGCAATTGCCACCATACCCAAGGCGTATAAGCCCAAAATAATGTAGTCTAAAACCATTTTTGACCCCCATGATACTTTGCTTGCCCGAAAAATGTAATAAATATGCAAGGAATATACAAATTTCGAGTTATAATAAAATATTATATACTATACAAGTGCAGCTTGTCAACATATTTTAGCATTTTAAAGCATTAAAATTCAATTAGCCTATTGAAAAATTATTTACATTGTTGTATAATGCTTTTTGAAATATAATTTAAGGAGCTAACTAATGGAAAAAATTAAAATGACCACCCCTCTTGTTGAGATGGATGGAGATGAAATGACAAGAATTATTTGGAGGATGATTAAGGATGAGCTTCTTCTTCCATTTATAGATTTAAAGACAGAATATTATGACCTTGGCTTGCCCGAGCGCGAAAAAACAAAGGATCAAGTTACCTTTGATGCCGCATACGCAAACCAAAGGTACGGCGTCAGCGTTAAGTGCGCAACCATTACCCCCAACAAGCAAAGGGTTGAGGAATACAATTTAAGTGAGATGTGGAAAAGCCCAAACGGCACAATCCGCGCCATTCTTGACGGTACAGTGTTCCGCGCGCCTATCCTTATTGACTCAATTAAGCCTGCGGTAAGGAATTGGAAAAAGCCGATTACCATTGCCCGCCACGCATACGGCGATGTTTATAAGGCTACCGAGCTTCGTGTGCCCACCGAGGGCAAGGCTAACCTTGTGTTTACCGACAAGGACGGCAAGGAAATCTTCAACAAGGAAATTTATAACTTCGAGTGCCCCGGCGTTTTGCAGGGTCAGTACAATAAGGACAGCTCCATTAAGTCCTTTGCCCACTCCTGCTTCAACTACGCTATCAACACAAAACAGGACCTGTGGTTTGCCACAAAGGACACAATTTCCAAGCAGTATGACCAAACCTTTAAGCTCATTTTCCAAGAGATTTACGATGAGTGCTACAAGGAAAAGTTTGAGGAGCTTGGCATTTCCTACTTCTATACCTTGATTGACGATGCGGTTGCAAGAGTTATAAGGAGTGAGGGCGGCTACATTTGGGCGTGCAAGAACTATGACGGCGATGTTATGTCCGATATGGTTTCCACCGCGTTTGGCTCCCTTGCTATGATGACCTCTGTCCTTGTTTCCCCCGACGGAAAGTATGAGTATGAGGCGGCACACGGCACAGTTACCCGCCACTATTATAGATACTTAAAGGGTGAAAACACCTCCACAAACCCAATGGCAACAATCTACGCCTGGAGTGGGGCTTTGCGCAAGCGCGGCGAGCTTGACGGCTTGGATGACTTGGTTGATTTTGCAAACAAGCTTGAGAGTGCCTGCATAGAAACGCTGAACCAAGGCATTATGACTAAGGACCTGGTTGGCTTGGTTGAAGAGGGCGTTAAAGTTACCGCCGTTAACACCGCTGACTTTATCAAGGCAATCCGCGCTAACCTTGAAAAAGCACTTTAACAATTAAAGGGAGGCTTGCCTCCCTTTTATTTTTTTGCATTGCATTGTTGACTTTTTCAACCTTTTATGATATATTAAAATTAGTGTAGCGCTTTAAAAGGCTAAAGTGCGCACTAATAAATTTTGAAAGGAACGGTATATGAAACGACTTTTGATTTTCCTGTCGCTTGCCCTTTTGCTAACATCATTCTTTGTGCTTTCTGTCTCAGCTGAGGATAGTGCAAACGCAGAACAGCCCGTATATGTTGCAGAGTGCAGTGGCAAGCAGTACACCTCCCTTGAGGAGGCAATGGCTCAGGCTGCCATTGATTCCAAATCGGCGCCCCAATATGTTTATTTGTTAACCGATATTGAGTTAAGCAAAACTCTCAACGCAGCCAGCCTTTCATACGCAATAATTCTTGATTTAAACGGACACAATTTGGTTGGTAACGCAAGCCCAACAATTAACAACACAGGCTTCTTTGCCATTAACAACGGCGGCGCTCGTGCTTCCGTTACCTGCGCTGTCCCCGGTGGCATTGCAATTAAGTCATCAGCTATGTTTGCCACAATGGGCGCAAACGAAAACACGGTTATCGGTGACGGAACAGGCTACTCCCTTGTCAGCACAGGCTTTATGTGTACAGTCGATGCAGGCGTTTTCCTTGGCGAGGTTAGCCTTGCCGTAAGCGGCACACCCAATGCCTTTAACGGTGTTGTGGGCGGCTCCTTCTCTGTTCCTCCGACGGAATATATGGACCCCTCCTGCTACAAGGCTTCTTTAAACGATGAGGGCTTATATGAGGTCGAGGATTACTATGCGGCAATCGGAGATATATGGTACAAAACCTTAGCTGAGGCGGTTGAAGCCGCAAAGGACGGAGATACAGTTACCGTCTTGAACCAAACATATGCAGACTTTACAGTTTCGGGCAAAAGCATCACCCTTGACATTAACGGTCACACGGTTTCCAGTGCTAATCTTGCGGTTGCCATTACTGTTGAGGCAGGCGCATCCCTTACCGTAATGGACAGTAAGTTTGAAACAGCCACCGCAAGCTTAGGCACCAACTCAACCTATGAAACGATTGCTGTTTACGGCTCTCTTACCGTGTTAAGCGGCAGAATTGCCTCCAAGGCTTGTCCAATCGCCGTTTATGACGGTGGCACCGCTACTCTAAAGGGCGGTATATTCTCCGCAGTAGCTCCATCAGCTGATTTGTGCCCAAAGGGCTACACCATAAGTCAGGTTGAAGGCGCTGAAGGCAAATTTGAGGTAATCCAAAAGGTTGTTGAGCTTTCCGAGATATTTACATTCCAAGGCTATTCCTTAAGGAATGACGGCACCGCAATTGCGGCAGGCTTCCTTGTTGACCACGAGCTTTTGGCTATTTACGAAAGTCAAAACAGCACCCGTGTTGACTTTGGCGGAGTTTTCGGAGTTGAGGCTATTGATGAATACGCTGTTACCTATTCCCTCTCAAGCCTTGAGCCAACAAGCATTTATAACATCATTATCACAGAAATTGACCAAGCAAATTACAGCACAGAGCTTATTATGTCCTTCTATGTTACAGCACTTGGTAACACAAGCTATGTAACGGAAAACGGCTTAGGCTCAAGTGACACTGTTGTGCCAACAACCTATAACAATGTTGCAGGCACAGCTTCTTAAGGAGGTAATATAGAATGAAAAAATATACTTCACCCTTCTACGAGAGCCAAGCTGTAGAAGCCTCTGATATTATTCTCCTAAGCACGGGAGCAAATGTCAGTGTTGAGCAAATCGGGGCAGAAACAAACGCCTCTTTGCCGCTTAACCAGCTTTTAGGCAGAAGATAAACAAAAAAGAGCATACACACAAGAAAAATCTTGTTTGTCTGCTCTTTTCTTTTTGTTTATTTTGGAAATATTAGGCTATTTTTAGTCTTGCTTTCCGCCCCATTGTACAGCGCCTAAGTCAAGGCACCAGTCATCGCTCCAGCCGCTTGGCTTTGACTCTGCCTCACAAACCACCGTCAGCAAACGGCATCCCTCAAAGGCTCCTTCGCCAACATATATAACCTCAATTGGAATTGTAATGCTTGTTAAGGAGGTACAGCCGCTAAAGGCATACTTGTCAATTGTTGTAACGGTTGACGGAATTACAATTTCCGTTAACAGCTCATTGTCCCTAAATGCGCCCTCACCAATGCGCACAACGCCCGAAAGCTCCACATGCTGAAGCTTACCGCAGTAGCTAAATGCGTTATATCCAACGGTACAGCCCTGTGCCGCAATTTTCACGCTTTCAAGCCTTAGGCAGGAGGCAAAGGCACTTCCGCCTATGGTCTTAACTGTGCTTGGTAGCTCTAAGGTCATTAAGCTCTCACATTCTTCAAATGCATAGTTATCTATAACCTCCAAGCCCTCGTTAAGCTCAAGCGTACCGAGGAAACGGCAGCCCTTAAATGCGCCCTTGCCAATTGTTTTTACAGATGCGGGGATAGAAATTTCCTTAATATCCGTGCATTTGTAAAAGGCATAGTCGCAAATTGTTACAACTCCGTCGGGTATAATAACCGTGCTAATTAAACTAC
>JAFTMJ010000009.1 GCA_017452475.1 Clostridia bacterium
GAGAAAAGGGGAACCACGATAGTGGTGGATGAGGAAATAAGCCTTCTCCAGTGGGAGAAGGGGGACCACGATAGTGGTGGATGAGGAAATAAGCCTTCTCCAGTGGGAGAAGGGGGACCACGATAGTGGTGGATGAGGTGTTTAATAATGTTACCATACAATAAAAAATTAGTGAAAAACGCACAAGAATTAAGAAAAAATATGACACCCGAGGAAAAGCATTTATGGTACGATTTTTTGAAAAATCTACCAATGAATGTAAGACGGCAACATAATGTGGAAAATTACATAGTAGACTTCTACATTGCAGAAAAGAAAATTGCAATAGAGGTTGACGGAATTCAGCATACATCCGATGAAAACAAGAAATCAGATAGCGAAAGGGATGCAGCTCTTGCAAGGTGGGGGATAAAAACGCTTAGATATTCAAATAAATCCATAAAGCAAAGCTTTAGCGCTGTTGCGCAAGATATATTGGATAATTTGGGAATCGGTTTTGAGGAGTTGAAAAATAGGACACCTCATCCACCAAGCAAGCTTGGTCCCCCTTCCCCTACTGGGGAAGGCAAAAATTTGAGAAAGGAAAATGGAAAATGAAAAAGAATTACACATTCAAGCTAAGGCTAAATGAGGAAATGGCAAGGAAGCTGTCCTTTGTTTGCGAAAAGGAGGGCTTAAGCGTGCAAAACATGCTTGTTCAGCTCATAAGGCAAAAGGTGCAGTACTTTGAAAGAGTTAAGGGCAACATACAGAAAAATGACCAAAACGGCATAGATTTGGGCGCATTTGAGGTTGAGGAGCAGTAAAATCAAGGCAATTTTTCGTTAGTTTTCTAAGCGGTTTTTAAAAAGAACGGAATTTTACGGCTAAAAACTGTAAATTTGGCTTCATTTTTTAATTAAAATGACAAAATTGTTCAAAACAATGTAAAAATTGTGTTATATCTATTGAAAAATTTTTTTGAAAGTGCTAAAATAACAGTGTGCGTGCAAAAATGGACGCGATTTTTGTATGCCGCAAAAGGATTATTTTAAACTTGGAGGTTTTTATGATAACAAGAAAAAAGCAGTCAATGGACGGTAATACCGCCGCGGCTACTGTCAGCTATGCGTTTACAGAGGTTGCAGCTATTTACCCAATCACACCATCAAGTGTTATGGCAGAGCTTACTGACTCCTGGTCAGCAACAGGCTTGAAGAACATTTTTGGTGAAGAAGTAAAGGTTACTGAGATGCAGTCCGAGGCAGGCGCAGCCGGAACAGTTCACGGTTCTCTTGCAGCAGGCGCTCTTACAACAACCTACACAGCATCACAGGGTCTTCTTTTGATGATTCCTAACATGTACAAGATCGCAGGTGAGCTCTTGCCAAACGTAATTCACGTTTCCGCACGTTGCGTAGCTTCCCATGCTCTTAACATTTTCGGTGACCACTCCGACGTTTACGCTTGCCGTCAAACAGGTTATGCTATGATGGCTTGCACAAACCCACAGGAGGTTATGGACTTAGGTGCAGTTGCACACTTGTCCACAATTAAGGGCAGAGTTCCTGTTCTTAACTTCTTTGACGGCTTCCGTACCTCTCACGAGATTCAGAAGATTGAGGTTTGGGACTACAAGGACCTTGAGGAAATGGTTGATAAGGATGCAATCGCTGCATTCCGTAGCCGTTCCATCAACCCTGAGCATCCTGTTCTTCGTGGCTCCGCTGAAAACGGTGACATCTTCTTCCAGCACAGAGAGGCTTGCAACACATACTATGACAACTTCCCATCCATCGTTGAAGAATATATGGGTAAGGTTAACGAAAAGCTTGGTACAGACTACAAGCTCTTCAACTACTACGGCGCTGCTGATGCAGACAGAGTTATCGTTGCTATGGGCTCTGTTTGTGACGTTTGCGAGGAGGTTATCGACTACTTGAACGCAATGGGCGAAAAGGTTGGTCTTGTTAAGGTAAGACTTTACCGTCCTTTCGTTGCTTCCAAGCTTGTTGAGGCTATTCCTGCAACAGCTAAGAAGATTGCTGTTCTTGACAGAACCAAGGAGCCCGGCTCTCTTGGTGAGCCACTTTACCTCGACGTTGTTTCCGCACTTGCAATCAATGGCGTACAGGCTAAGGTTGTAGGCGGCCGTTACGGTCTTGGCTCTAAGGACACAACTCCTGCATCTATTTTCGCAGTTTATGAAAATCTTAAGGCAGACGCTCCTAAGTCCAACTTTACAATCGGTATCGTTGATGACGTTACAGGTCTTTCACTTCCCGAAACAGTAGCTCCTGATACAAGCGCTAAGGGTACAATCTCTTGCAAGTTCTGGGGTCTTGGCGGTGACGGTACTGTTGGTGCTAACAAGAACTCTATCAAGATTATCGGTGACTATACAGATAAGTTTATTCAGGCTTACTTCCAGTATGACTCTAAGAAGACAGGTGGCGTTACAATTTCTCACCTCCGTTTCGGCGACAGCCAGATTAAGAGCCCATACTACATCACAAAGGCTGACTTTGTTGCTTGTCATAACCCATCTTATATGCTCAAGGGCTACAAGATTGTAAATGACGTTAAGCCGGGCGGTACATTCTTGCTCAACTGCCAGTGGAGCGTTGAGGAGCTTGATGCTCAGCTTCCAAACGAGGTTAAGAAGTACATCGCTGACAACAACATTCAGTTCTACATTGTAAACGCTATTGACAAGGCTGTTGAAATCGGTATGGGTAAGAGAACCAATACAATTCTTCAGTCCGCATTCTTCGCTCTTGCTAACATTATGCCAATTGATGAAGCAATTGAGAAGATGAAGTACATGGCTAAGAAGTCCTATTTGAAGAAGGGCGAGGCTGTAGTTGAAATGAACTACAAGGCTATCGACGCAGGTAAGGATGCTCTTGTTAAGGTTGAAATTCCTGCTTCCTGGAAGTCCATCGTTGTTGACGACGTTAAGGAAACCGTTGCAGGCGCAAGACCTGAGCTTGTTAAGTACGTTGAAAACGTTCTTCTCCCTGTATCCAAGATGGAGGGTGACAAGCTTCCTGTTTCCGCATTTGTTGACTATGTTGACGGTACATTCCCACAGGGCGCTGCAGCTTACGAGAAGCGCGGTGTTGCAGTTTTGGTTCCTGAGTGGATTCCTGAAAACTGTATCCAGTGTAACAACTGTGCATATGTATGTCCACACGCTACAATCCGTCCATTCGCTATGAACGCAGACGAGGCTGCTAACGCTCCTGCATCTACAAAGTTCACAGCTAAGATGATCGGTAAGGGCTGTGAGGATTACAAGTTCACAATGGCAATCAGCCCACTTGACTGTATGGGTTGCGGTCTTTGTGTAAACGTATGTCCTGTAGCTATTAAGGCTAAGGCTAACAACACTCCTGAAAAGACTGCTATCAGAATGGTTCCACAGGCTAGCCAGTCCGAGCAGCAGGCTGCATTTGACTACGCAGTTGCAAATGTTTCCAAGAAGGATCTTCCATTCGCTGAAACATCTGTAAAGGGTAGCCAGTTCAACCAGCCACTTCTTGAGTTCTCCGGCTCTTGCGCAGGCTGTGCTGAAACATCTTATGCACGTCTTATCACTCAGCTCTTCGGCGAGAGAATGTATATCTCCAACGCAACAGGCTGTTCATCCATCTGGGGTGGTTCTGCTCCTGCAACACCATACACAGTAAACAAGGATAGCCTCCGCGGTCCTGCTTGGGCTAACTCCCTCTTTGAGGATAACGCAGAGCACGGTCTTGGTATGTTCCTCGGTCAGAAGACTCTTCGCGAAAAGCTCATCCGCAAGGTTGAGGCTATGATGGAAAGCGACAAGGCTTCCGATGACTTCAAGGCTGCAGCTCAGAAGTTCCTCGATACTAAGGATGACGGTAAGGCAAACGAAATAGCTACAAAGGCTCTTATTGTTGAGCTTGAAAAGGCAGAGGCACAGGGCTGTCCTGTAGCTAAGGAAATCCTTAACGAAAAGAACTACCTCTCCAAGAAGTCCGTATGGATCTTCGGTGGTGACGGTTGGGCATATGATATCGGCTTCGGCGGTCTTGACCACGTTCTTGCATCCGGTGAGAATGTAAACGTAATGGTATTTGATACTGAGGTTTACTCTAACACAGGTGGACAGGCTTCCAAGGCTTCCAACCTCGGTCAGGTTGCTCAGTTCGCAGCAGCAGGTAAGGCTGTCGGTAAGAAGAACCTTGCTGAAATCGCTATGTCCTACGGCTATGTATATGTAGCTCAGATTGCTATGGGTGCTGACCCTGCACAGACAATCAAGGCTATTGCAGAGGCTGAGGCTTACAACGGTCCATCACTCATTATCGGCTATGCACCATGCGAAATGCACGGTCTTAAGGGCGGTATGACTAACTGCCAGGGCGAAATGAAGAAGGCTGTTGAGGCTGGTTACTGGGATCTCTTTAGATACAACCCGGCTCTTAAGGCTGAGGGCAAGAACCCATTCATACTTGACTCCAAGGAGCCAACAGGTGACTACCGTGCGTTCTTGACAAGCGAGACACGTTACAGCCGTCTTGCTCAGCAGTTCCCTGACAGAGCAGAAAAGCTCTTTACCGCAAGCGAAGAGGCTGCTAAGGCTAAGTACGAGCGTCTTAAGAGATTTATCGAGCTTTACAAGTAATTTGTATTTCGCAAGCTAAATAAAACGAAAAATCCCCGAGAAATCGGGGATTTTTTAGGTTATCTTAGGTTGCTGTGCTGAAATAAAATGCGCCCTAAGACCCTTGCTGATCCCGGGGCGCATATCTTTTTTGCATCAAGTGGCGTTCAATGGTTAGCTGCGTGCTTACGATATTGACGTGGTGTCATGCCGGTTGCCTTCTTGAATGCGCGTGCGAAAAAATTAAAATCCGAATAGCCGCACAGCATACTGATTTCACTAATAGGTAAATCCGAAAATTCCAGTAGCTCCTTTGATGCATCAATTCTCATATTAATTATGTATTGCGTAGGCGTTGTGCCCATTAGCTGTTTGAAACAAAGGTTGTAGCTTGTTGCGCACATATTTTCGATTTTTGCAAGCTCGTTTACTGTAATCGGCTTGGAAAAGGCTTCTTTAATGTAGTTTAAGGATTTTAAGATTGAGCGTTTTTCCATACCCTTTGGAGTAATTGACCGTGCTATCTCTACAAGCAAGCTTTCGAGAAGGGAGGAAAGGTCATTGTCACGGTAGCTGTCATCGGTGGAAAATCCGTCAAACAGCCGTTGAAATTTTATTTTTATTTGATTATCAACGGTGGTTTTTTTGTAACTTGGGTATATTGGAAGCATATAATCGGTAACTCTTTTTAATGCCTCTGACCCCGTAAAGTGAACGCACAAAAAATAAATATTTTCTCCTGTGCAATCAAAGGAAAAGGTGGTTTTAGGCGGAATAATTATCACATCTCCTGCCGTCAACGTAATACCTCGCTCCGCTGATTTGTCGCAAAGCTTGCCCGATATTACATATATTAGAGAGAAGTCCTTGCGTCCTACGCGGTTTCTACATGTATGCTGAGCGGAGGTGTTTACACAGCTGGCGCAATTAACTATAATAGGTCTTTCGCTTGATTCTGAATTTCCCCAAAGAGGATTACTCCAGCCAAAGGGGGGATAAAAATCCTTAAGATGATAAATATAATTTTTCAACAGCTATTCCTCCTGTGTTGAAAAGTGCTAATTTTGCATTGAAAATTCACTTTACAATCCTTTAAATATATTGTATCATATAAATGACTAAATGTCAATTATGCTATTTTAAGGAGAAAAACAGTGAAAAAGAGATATTTGTTTTTAATTACATTAATAGCAATTATGTGCCTTTTTGCTATTTCTGTAAGTGCTGCCGAAATTCCCGAGTGGACAGAATTAACCGATGTTAATATTGCGGCAAAGGAGGGCTTTGACACTACATCAAGAGTCCTTCTGTCAAACGGTGACGGAACATATTCCACCTATCTATCCAACTATATCATTAAGGGTACAGACACAAAATTCAGCGTAAGCAATGAGCTTGACTTTGAAGCTCTTAAAAAGGCAACAGGCAAGGAATATACTTATGCTTCGGTTGTGAGATTAGAGGTTCCAAAGGGCTTTACGGAATCCGAGGAAAGAGCCTTTAGAAAGGATAGAGGCTTTACCTCTATGCTAACTATTAAAATACCTGAGGGATTTACAAAGCTTGGTCAGTTTGCTTTTTATAACAATGATGTCATAGTAGAGGTTGAATTGCCCGAGTCCCTTGAAACAATCGATGGAGGAGAAGCTTTTATCAAGGCTTACTCGCTTAAAAAAGTTAATATTCCTTCAAAAATAACAACTATTCCCTATAAATGCTTTAATGAATGTACAGCATTAACAACAGTGACAGGCTGCGCAGGTGTTGTGATAATAGATGAGCATGCTTTTAAAAAATGTCCTCTTACAGACACAGATGTTAATATCTTTTCAAATGTAACTTCTGTTGGACAAATTGCATTTTACAATTCAGGTATAACCTCTATTAACCTTCCGAAGGCTACATCAATAGGCTCAAAGGCATTTGCAAAATGCTTGAATCTTACTACGGTAGTGATTGGTCCTGCTGCAATTGGAGATAGTGCCTTTGCTGAGAAATGTCCAATAACATCATTAACATTAAAAAACACTGTTTCAATTGGCGCGAAGGCATTTGAATACATCAAGGTGGAGCATCTTATTATTCCGCAAACCTGCACAAGCATAGGAGACAGCGCTTTTTTCTGCGGTTATTATAAGGAGCTTACAATTTCCTCTGAAACAGCAGTTTCCGCAAGCGCATTTGCATCACAAAAGAACAATGTAACACTAAATTATGTAGGCGATGCAGCTGTTGATGCATCAGCCTTCGGTCTTAACGCAAGCAAGACAACCGTTAGTGTAACGAAATATTGTGATGCCTACAACGGCGGCACTCATACCTTTAGTGGCGAAAATACCGTAAATGATGACAATTATTTCGCAACAATCACAGTTACAAATGATTGCACTAAGTGCGGCGAGCAGGGCGCTGTTATAGAAGAAATATCCCCGCTGTTTGCTTGGAAGGGCTACTCTTATTCAACCTTTGGCGATATGTATTCTGTAATGCAGGGCTTTTTCGTTAACAGTGATGCGGTAAAAAGATATATAACATATGTTCCCGACTTTGAATACGGCTTAATTGCGGCAGCTAATCTTACTGAAAGCGGCAAGGATGCGTTTGCACCAAGTCTTGACAGTGATTTCTGCGTAAAACAGAGCATGATAGCCCATGACTATTTTGATGTTAAGGTAACAGAAATAGCGGCGGAGTATGCTGACACATATATCGTATTTTGCGCCTTTGTAAAGGCAAACGGCAATGTTTACTACCTTGACGGCGAAAACACAAGCAGCACGGTAACAGGCATTTCATATAGCGGTGTTGCAGCCAATTATTAAAATCGAAAAAACATAATATAAAAGCTCCTGCGGGTGATTCCTCGGGAGCTTTTTCATATACAAAAAGGCGGTTAAATAAAACCGCCATTTTTGTTGTCTATCATTTGCTTAAGCTCCTCTAAGGCGTCGGAAAGACCGCCGATTTTATCAATCAAACCGCAGCCCGTTGCCTCCTGCCCGTCAATTATAGAGCCTGTGTCCGTGGCGATTTGGTCTGTGCGCATCATAAGATGAGTGAAGCTTTCGGGGCTTATGCGGGAGTGGTCGCAAACGAATTTGGTAATTCGCTCCTGCATTTTCTCAAAATAGTAAAAGGTCTGCGGCGAGCCAACCACCGTGCCGCTTATCCTAACGGGGTGGATGGTCATGGTGGCGGAGGGCACAATAAAGGATTTCTTGGCGCAAACCGCCAGGGGCACGCCTATTGAGTGGCCGCCACCGAGAACAAGGGAAACTGTGGGCTTTTTCATGCTTGCTACAAGCTCCGCAATGGCAAGCCCCGCCTCCACATCACCGCCCATGGTGTTAAGAATTATTAAAAGCCCGTCTATGTCGTCGCTTTGCTCAACGGAAACAAGCAAGGGGACTATATGCTCATATTTGGTTGCCTTCTGCCCCTCGGGCAAAGCATAGTGGCCTTCTATTTGACCGATAATACTAATGCACTGTATTCTTTCGCCGCTGCCCTCTGCGGTAACGGCTCCGCTTTTTTCAATGACCTCTTGCTCATTCAGCTTTTCTTCATTATTCATTTAATGCGCTCCTGCGTGTATAATATATAAGTAGTTTTTCGCCTTTTTTCAAAAAAATTCAAAAAAGTTAAAAAAGGTACTTGACAAAGTTAAAAAAAGGTGCTAAAATAGGCGAGCTTGCGAAGGAAAAGGCAGTAAAAAGCCTTGAAAAACAAGGGCGAAACAAGAAAATGAAAAAAAGTTTAAAAAACTTAAAAAAAGTACTTGACAAACCCAAAAGCAAGTGATATAATAGCAGGGCACTGTGCAAAGCAGTGTACGAAACAGAACCTTGGAA
>JAFTMJ010000058.1 GCA_017452475.1 Clostridia bacterium
CCTAAATTTCACAATTTCAACCACACTTTTCAACAAAAGCGTGAGTTTGTTTTTCCAATCATAGAAAAAGAGCTGACACTCTTTCACTAATTATTTCTAATTAGCTTTTGTGTCAGCCCCTGCATTTTCGGGCATAGCCCTAATACTACCGGCTACACACAAGTGTGTTTGAAAACGACCTGCCAGTCACGCAATTATTACGCCTTGCCATAAATGGCTTTGTAGGCTCCATCGGTGGAGGGAGCTGTCAGCTTTGCTGACTGAGGGAGCGTTTTTGCTCTATTCATTTTGTTTAGTTAGTTTTTTCGGAGGTGTCAACCCTTCCACCGCAAGCGGTCCCCCTCAGCACAAGGCACGGCGCAAGCGCTCGCCTCTCTGATGGAGGCTTTTTTATGGGGTTTGTACCGAGATTGACAGGGTTGTGAAGGAAAGAATGGAGCAATAGAACGCTCCTTCCACCGCAAGCGGTCCCCCTCCCTCCACCGATGGAGGCTTTGCACACCTTATTTTTTTCAAATTATTTTTTTCTTTATTTCTACTCATCGGTTAACCTCTTTTGAACCACGCGACTATCGCGTGGTTTTCGTTATACAATAAAAAACAGAGAGCTTTTTCAAAAAGCTCTCTGTTTTTTTATTTAAGCTTTCTTGGCGTATTGATTAGCCCTGCAATGTAGTCAAGAGAAACATTGTAGTACTTTGCCAAAACAACCATGCGCTCAAAGGGAATGGATCTTTTGCCGTTTTCGTACTGTGCATAATATGATTGGCTTGTGCCTATTACCCTTGCGATTTCTTCCTGACTTTTGTCAGCATCCTCACGCAAATCCTTTAATCTTTGATAAACATTCATTTTTTCACCCTCTTTCCAAAATCATATCACAAATGAACTTAAAAGGGTTGACTTTAGTTCGCATTTGAACTATAATATATGTAGTTCATATAGAAACTATTTTAACGGAGGTGTGAAATGATGAAAACTATCGAACAGCTATGGAATGAGTATCTTGTGGATAAATGCTCTGCAATTTCCACAGAGGAAGAACGAATGGTGGCAGAAAAAGCTGCTCGTTTGCACGAAAAAGTATCGTCTATGCTTAGCCGCGAACAAAACGAAGCCTTAGATAAATGCATCGCTTCAATCTACGAAAGCGAAGCATTTATCGCTCGAAAGGCTTTTTTAAAGGGCTGTGAATTTGCAGTTTCCTTTATCTTGGAAGCAAATAAATAAAAATCAAAAAGCTCCGATTTCTCGGAGCTTTTGGCTTATTATTTGCTAAGTCTTTCTTCAAGGGCGGAAAGCTCCTCGTACATAATAGCGGGAACTCTGTCGCCAACCTGTGCGTAGAAGGACTTGATGTTCTCAACATCCTCAAGCCAAGAGGATTTGTCAACACTGAGAAGATCCTCAATGGTGTCAACGGAAATATCAAGACCGTCAATGTTGATGTCCTTTGCGTAAGGAACATAGCCGATAGCTGTTTCGCGAGCCTCAACCTTGTCCTCGCATCTTTGGAGAATCCAATCAAGAACTCTCATATTGTCGCCGAAGCCCGGCCAGATGAAGTGACCCTCGTCATCGGTTCTAAACCAGTTAACGTGGAAAATCTTTGGTGCGTTTGGAATCTTGTGTCCCATATCGAGCCAGTGCTGGAAGTAGTCACCCATATTGTAGCCAACGAATGGACGCATAGCCATTGGGTCACGGCGAACAACACCTACTGCGCCTGCTGCAGCTGCGGTTGTTTCGGAAGCCATAATGGAGCCAACGAATGCGCCGTGCTGCCAGCCGAAGGACTGGTATACAAGTGGAGCAGTCTTTGCGCGGCGGCCGCCGAATACGATAGCAGAGATAGGAACGCCTGCAGGATTGTCAAACTCCTTGGAAATGCAAGGGCAGTTCTTTGCAAGAGCAGTGAAACGGGAGTTAGGATGAGCAGCGGAGGTGTTAACCTTATCCTTCTTGTCATACTTTGTCTTATCCCACTTTTCGCCCTTCCAGTTAATGCAGTTGTCAGGAGCATTGTCGTTAAGACCCTCCCACCATACTGTGTTGTCGTCAAGAACATGGCCAACATTTGTAAAGATTGTATCTCTCATAGTTGTAGCAAGAGCATTAGGATTGGACTTTTCGTTAGTACCCGGAGCAACGCCGAAGAAGCCGTTTTCGGGGTTGATAGCCCAAAGCCTGCCGTCCTTACCAACGCGGAGCCAAGCAATATCGTCACCAACGCACCATACCTTGTAGCCCTTTTCTGTGTATGTCTTAGGTGGAATGAGCATTGCAAGGTTTGTCTTACCGCAAGCGGATGGGAATGCAGCGGAGATGTACTTTGTATCGCCGTTTGGATATTCAACGCCGAGGATGAGCATATGCTCAGCCATCCAGCCCTCTTTTCTACCGAGGTAGGAAGCAATACGGAGAGCAAAGCACTTCTTACCGAGCAATACGTTTCCGCCGTAGCCGGAGTTAACGGACCAAATTGTGTTATCCTCAGGGAAGTGGCAGATATATCTGTCCTCCTCAACAATGTTGCATCTTGCGTGAAGACCCTTAATGAAGCCCTCGCCATCGCCCATAGCCTCGGCAACAGCCTTGCCTGCCCTTGTCATAATGAGCATATTGAGTACAACATAGATAGAGTCTGTAAGCTCAATACCGTACTTAGCAAAGTCGGAGCCAACCTGACCCATTGCGTAAGGGATAACATACATTGTTCTGCCCTTGTAGGAGTTCTTGTAAAGCTTGGAGAGCTTTGCATAGCATTCCTGTGGGTCCATCCAGTTGTTAATATTACCTGCGTCCTCTTTTGTTCTTGTGCAGATAAAGGTTCTGCCCTCAACACGAGCAACGTCGTTAATAGCGGTTCTGTGCAGGTAGCAGTTAGGGAGGATTTCCTCATTGAGCTTTTCAAGCTCACCTGTGGAGCAAGCCTCATCACGGAGCGCCTGTGTCTGCTCCTCGCTGCCGTCAATCCAAACAATCTTGTCCGGGTTAACCATTTCAGCCATTTCCTCAATCCAGTCAAGAATGAGCTTGGAATCAGTCAAAGCCTTGTTTTCAAATTTCAACATAATTATACCTCTTTCTAAAAGTAATCAATTTTTTGACATTATGATTATATCATAAACAAAATATGCATTTCAATAGTTTTTGCTAAGTTTTTACAATATTTTTATCCTAAAATTGCTTTAACAATTCGCATTGATAATTCTTTTTTAGAACGTGGATGTATATCGTTGGTTTCACATACATCGCGGCATACAACTGTTTTTACATTATGCAGCTTTTCCTGTGCTTCCATTTGTGCCTTTTGTATTAAGTGCCAGCCCTCAGTATTTCTTTCCTCATAGTCGGCTAATTGGATTACAATAAACTCCAAGTCCTTGTCCATAAAATCATCTCGCCAAGAGGATGTGAGTGCATCTAAAAATCTTAAATAAATTCTCGCTTCATTCACGCTTGCGTTGCTCTCGCCTTGATACCAAATTACATTAGCTAAGGAATAGGGAATAATTCTTGACAGCATAGCATCATAAAGAACCCCATCACCGTTCCAAATAGGATACCATTCGTGGTCAGCAAACTTGTTTTCCACCTGTAATTCAGGGCGCCACGCCACCTCTTTTTTTAGCCAGCTTTGTATAACAGAAGCACCTTGATAGCAGGCAATAAGCCCTACCCTGTGTCCGTTTTTTGCAATTTCCTGTGACATATAATAGCCAATGGCGGAGAAATCCTTGGCATTTTCCTTTGTCAAGGTAACCCAACCGTCTTTGGCTCCCCAACGCTCTTCGGTATTTTCCTCCATTCTGTCAACGGTAAAAAGGCGCACATTTTCATTGCCTTCATATACATCGGTGGGCTCACGTCTTTCCCACATTTTAAATTGCATATTGGATTGACCGCTTAGCAAATAAACATCACCGAAATAAATATCACTTATCTCGGTTTTGTTCCCGTCTAAGGTAACTGTCATTGAGTACGGTCCGCCATAGAGCTGCGGCTCAAATTCAATCAACCAATCTTCATTCGCCAAGACACTTTTCACCTGACCTAAAAATTCAATTGTAACCTGTCCCTCACCTTTACCAAAAATACGCACTGCCTTATTTGCCTGCATAACCATTCCGTTTGCAAAAATGGAATTTAATGTAACCATAAAAGCCTCCTTAAAATTTTCCGATTCTATTTTATCACAACCCCTTTAAAATTCCAATAGAAAATGATAAAATATAAAAAAAGATATTTGAAAGGGAAAGCTTATGTCAAAGAATTTTTACAGATATACAAAAAAAGAGGGGGAAAGGGAATACCTCTCCCGTGAAAGCAATGACCCGAAGATAAGGGAGCTTGTAGAGGAGCTTAACAAATTGGGCTTCGGGGTGGCAGCGGAAAGGTTTTATGTAAGTGATGGGGACCCCTACTTTGTAATTACCGCTGAGTATGCAAAGGAGGAAGAGGGGGACCCGGACACTGTTAATATGTGGATTGATGTTGGCTCAACGGAGTACACAGTGACCCTGCAAAACGGTATGCATTGCCATTACAGCAGCGCTAAGGAAGCGGCGGAAATGACATATTACTATTGCGTAGGTACCTTAAGCGAATATTTGCTTAAGCTACCGGGCTACACCCTTGGAATGTTAAACAAGGCGGAAAAGGATTTGGAAAAGATAAAGGAGCTTCTTGATGAAATGGAGCCTGTATTTATAGAAACCTTGGAAAAGTTTGCTCCCCAAATTCCCGAGTATGCCCATCACGGCCATTTCACCGTTCCCTGTAACGGCGCGGGCTGGTATGTGTGGTGCGCCAAGGAGAAAAACGAGCCGATTGGAAAAAGCGTGGCATACTTTGTTACCTGCATCTTTGGCGAGCAGGCGGAATACTTTTTGCTTGGTGAATAAATGGAAATAGAAAGAAAATTTTTGGTAAACCGTCTGCCCAACCTTGACGGTGTGAAATTCAGCCAAATTAAGCAGGGGTATTTTAGCATAAATCCCGAAAAGCGGGTGCGCCAAAGGGATGATAAATACTATGTGACCGAAAAGGGCGAGGGGGATATGGTAAGGGAAGAGCATGAGTGGGAAATCGACAAGGTCGAGGCGGAGGAGCTGTTTAGAATGTCAAAAACCTACATTGTCGAAAAAACACGGTATTACCTCCCTTACGGCAAATACACCGTGGAGCTTGATGTGTATAAGGGTCGCTACGAGGGGCTGATTGTTGCAGAGGTTGAGTTTGAAAGCGAGAGGGAAGCCTTGGACTTTGCGCCGCCCCTATGGTTTGGCAATGACATAACTAAGGACAAATCCTATAAAAATATGGTTTTAGCCTTAAATAAAGGTTGACAAAGCCACATAACTTTGCTAAAATAAGTTATATTTATTAAATAAAGAGGAAACTAAAATGAAAATCTATGACGAATTGGTTGCCCGCGGCCTTATCGCCCAGGTGACAAATGAGGAAGAAATAAGAGAAATGGTGGATAACGGCAAGGCTGTTTTCTACATCGGCTTTGACCCCACGGCGGATAGCCTCCACGTTGGCCACTTTATGGCGCTCTGCTTGATGAAAAGATTGCAGATGGCAGGCAACAAGCCAATTGCCCTAATCGGCGGCGGCACTGCATATATCGGTGACCCATCCGGCAGAACGGATATGCGTTCTATGATGACAAGGGAAACAATTGAGCATAACTGTGAGTGCTTTAAAAAGCAGATGTCCCGCTTTATTGAGTTTGGCGAGGATAAGGCTATTATGGTTAATAATGCGGATTGGCTCCTTGACCTTAACTACATTGAGTTCATCCGTGATATCGGCTGCTGCTTCTCCGTTAACAATATGCTCCGCGCTAAGTGCTATGAGCAAAGGCTTGAGAAGGGTCTTTCCTTCCTTGAGTTTAACTATATGCTTATGCAGTCCTATGACTTCTTGGCTTTGTATGAAAAGTACGGCTGCAATATGCAGTTCGGCGGTGATGACCAGTGGTCAAATATGCTTGGCGGCACTGAGCTTATCAGAAAGAAGCTCGGCAAGGATGCTCACGCTATGACAATTACACTCCTTCTTAACTCCGAGGGTAAGAAGATGGGTAAAACACAGTCAGGCGCAGTATGGCTTGACCCGAATAAGACACCCCCATATGACTTCTACCAGTATTGGAGAAATGTTGGGGATGCCGATGTGTTAAAGTGCATCCGTATGCTTACCTTCCTGCCCCTTGAGCAAATTGATGAAATGGACAAGTGGGAGGGCTCTCAGCTTAACAAGGCGAAGGAAATCCTTGCATATGAGCTTACAAAGCTTGTTCACGGCGAGGAGGAGGCTGCTAAAGCGCAGGCTGCCGCACAGTCAATCTTTGGCGCAGGCGGAAGCGAAAATATGCCGGAAAGCAAAATTGCAGAGGCTGACCTTCGTGATGGTGCGATTGACATTCTTTCAATCCTTGTAAAAGCGGAGCTTGTTCCAAGCCGTAGTGAGGCGCGCCGTGCGGTTGAGCAGGGCGGCGTTACCGTAGACGGTGACAAGGTGACAGACATTAAAAAGCTCTACACCAAGGACGAGCTTGTAGCGGGCTTAGTTGTCCGCCGCGGCAAAAAAGCCTTCAAAAAGGTTGTATTTTAAAAAACAAAAGCTACATATGAAGGTAACTCATATGTAGCTTTTTTGCGTTAAATAAAAAACAGACATCGCATATGGTGATGTTCTTAGCGGAGAATTTTTGCTTTGATAAAAGCGCAAGCATCGCATTTGACTGGTCAAACGCATTATGGGTTAAGCCCAAACCCATTATACGTGAACCCCCAAAGCTCATACTTCGCTTCGGGGAACCCCTACACAAGCAGAAAGAGAGAACAAATCGGCTCAAATCCCGAAATGTCCTCTCTTTTTTCTGTTAGTGATGTTTTTGCTATCGCAAAAG
>JAFTMJ010000059.1 GCA_017452475.1 Clostridia bacterium
TATAGAGTATCATAATTCTTTCACTTTTGCAATATTTTTTCGACAGTTTTTTGCTGCCTTTTTTCTCTATACCTTTTTTGCATAAGAATACTCCTAAACTCGCTTTCTTGCCTGTTTAGGAGTATTCTTTGTTTTTTATTCATTTCTTAACTTAATGGTATTGGGGCGCCCCTTCCTTTTTTCATTTATTCAATTCCAATTCATCAATAAATGCTTGATATGACATATCGCTCGGCATATTAAAATCTCCGCGGGGGCTTAAGGAAACGGGAAAAATCTTTACTCCCTCAGGGGATGCGGAGCGCTTAAACTGCTGAGTTACAAACCGCCTTATAAACACACATAGCCACTTGTAAACCGTATCCCTGTCGAATACACCGTCAAAGGCTTCGCAGCCGCGGCGGTAAATCTCCGACGGCATAAAGCCATATCCTACGAAATTATAGAGAAAATAGTCGTGCAGGTCATAGGGTCCCACCAAATCCTCTGTTTTTTGCTCAATTTCACCGCTTTTGTTAGCAGGCAAAAGCTCGGGAGAAACAGGGGTATCAAGGATATCAAACAAAATTTTAGCCACACGTCCCCCGCTATTTTTGGCAAAATAACTGACAACATGTCTTACCATTGTCTTTGGGATATCACTGTTCACGTTGTACATCGCCATATGGTCGCCGTTATAGGTTGCCCAGCCCAGTGCCACCTCGCTTAAGTCGCCTGTGCCCACCACAATTCCGCCAATATCATTGGCAACATCCATCAAAATCTGTGTCCTCTCCCTTGCTTGCGCATTCTCGTAGGTCACATTTCTTACACTCTCGTCATGCCCAATATCTCTTAAATGAGTACGGGTTGCCTCCAAAATATCAATTTCACGCAAATCAACACCAAGCTCCTTGCACAAATCAATGGCGTTTGACTTTGTCCTTTTTGTCGTGCCGAAGCAGGGCATTGTAATTGCGGTTATCCTTTTTCTGTCCCAGTCCAAAAGGTCGCACGCCTTCACCATTGCAATCAAAGCAAGGGTTGAGTCAAGACCGCCGGAAATGCCAACCACCATAGACTTAGAATAGCTTGAAGCAAGCCGCCTTGCAAGTGCGTGGGCTTGAATATCAAGGATAAGGGCACATCTTTTGCCCATTTCCTTCTTGTTTTCCACCGCAAAGGGGTGCCTTGGATTTTCCGCCCCCTTTTCCTCACTTGGCTTTATCCTTCTTATGGGGCAAAAAGCATCAATTTCGCACACAGGGTCCCCTTTTTCCTTGTCAAACAAGCTTTCGCTTAACAAAATCCTGCCCTTTTGCGCCAACACCGCTTGAGGGGCAAAAAGACCGTCTGTTGTGCTTTCATACTCCCCTGCGTTGCACATTACAAGGGTTGCGCCCGCCTCGTAGCTTATGGTTTTTGCGAGCTGCTCCCTTTCATTTTTCATGGTAACCGTTACAATTTGGGCGGTGGGGTTAACAATAACATCTGCCTTTAGCCGTTTTAACTCCTTAATACCCGTGTAGTCATTGCCGACCACGCAGCCGAATTTTACCATTTTTCCGTTTTCATCATCAATACCTAAAATTCCGCCAATATGAGGGTTGTGGGTCAAGTTGCCTATTTTTATTTCCGTTTCCCTATCGGTTGGAATGTCAAAGACCCTGCTTTCCCCAAAGGGAGATTTTTTATCGAAGGATTTTTTCAATGTAACCGTGTGCAAATTACCCCTGTACACACTGACAACACCGTTATACAGCCTTCCTCCGCTTGCAAGTGGCAAGCCAACATAGAAAAGGACATTCGTATCCTTGGTTTCGGCGGCTATTTTTTCAATCGCCCCTTGGCACGCCCCCACAATCACAGGGGACGAGAGCATATCACGCAAGGAATATCCGCACAGGCAAAGCTCCGGAAAAACAAGTAAATTCACACCCTCGCCCGATGATTTTTTAACCTCGCATATGATGTTTTCGGCGTTGTGAGCCACATCACCAAGCCTAAAGCCTTGGGACACACATTTAATTTTTAATGAGCCTGCCTTCATTTTTCTCTCCTTAAATTTTCAAAAACACTTGAAATTATCGCTCTTTTATTATATTATATAATCACAATCAAAAATTTTCAAGTAAAAGGAGAAAATTTTATGAATATTAGTCAGAGACATTTAACAATGCTCTGTGATTTCTATGAGCTGACAATGGCAAGGGGCTATTTTCACTCCGATATAAAGGATAAAATCGCCTACTTCGATGTTTTCTTCAGGAAGGTGCCTGACGGCGGCGGATATGCCATTGCCGCAGGACTTGAGCAAATTATTGAATATATCAAGTCAATTAAATTTGAGCAAAGTGACATTGAGTATCTGCGCTCTAAGAAAATTTTTGACGAGGAGTTTTTGTCCTACCTGTCAACCTTTAGCTTCACAGGCGATATTTGGGCAGTGCCCGAGGGCACGGTTATTTTCCCTAACGAGCCTATTATGACAGTACGCGCTCCTGCTATGCAGGCGCAGTTTGTTGAAACCTTTATTCTTTTAATATTTAACCATCAATGTCTTGTTGCCACAAAGGCTTCAAGAATTGTCCGCGCCGCGCAGGGTCGTCCCGTTTCCGAGTTTGGCTCCCGCAGAGCCCACGGACCCGATGCCGCAATTTACGGCGCCCGCGCCGCTTATATCGGCGGCTGCAGCTCCACCGCCTGCGCCTTGTCAGATATTATGTTCGGTGTACCTGCAGGCGGAACAATGGCGCACGCCTGGGTTCAAATGTTTGACACGGAGTACGAGGCATTTAAGACCTACTGCCAGCTTTACCCCAACAACCCGACCCTTTTGGTTGACACATATAACGTGCTTGAAAGCGGTATTCCAAATGCCATTAAGGCATTTAAGGAGGTTTTAACCGAGGAGCAAAGGGAGCATTGCGCCATTCGCTTAGACTCGGGAGATATTACCTACCTTACAAAAAAGATTAGGAAAATGCTTGACAACGCAGAACTTACCAAGTGCCGCATTACCGTTTCAAACTCCTTGGATGAGTACATTATCCGTGACATTTTGACACAGGGCGCACAGGTTGATGCCTTCGGTGTGGGCGAGAGGATGATTACCTCAAAGAGCGAGCCTGTTTTCGGTTGCGTTTACAAGCTGAGCGCCGTTGAAAACGAAAAGGGCGAAATTATACCGAAAATCAAAATCAGCGAAAATATTATTAAAATCACCAACCCCGACTTTAAAAAGCTTTACCGCTTCTACTCCCGTGACACGGGCAAGGCAGAGGCTGACCTTATAACAGTGCACGATGAGGCTATTGATGTTACTCAACCCTATGAGCTTTTTGACCCCGAGCACGTTTGGAAAAGAAAGCTTATGGAAAACTATGCCCTGCGCGAGATGCTTGTTCCCATTTTCCAAAACGGCGTGTGCGTTTACGAAAGTCCAAGCGTTTCCGAAATCCGTGAAAACTGCCGCAAGGAGCTTGAGTCAATGTGGGATGAGGTTTTGAGGTTTGAAAACCCCCACAACTACTATGTTGACCTAAGCCAACGCCTGTGGGATGAAAAGCATAGCCTGCTTAAGAAAAGGCACAAATAACCTAAGTCCGATTTTTCGGCATAGATAGGAACAAATTTTGAACAATATTAAAATACTTGCCCTTGGAGACATCGTTGGTCCAAGGAGCGTAGAATACCTTAAAAAATATTTGTGGAAAATCCGCAAGATGCATAAATTCGACCTTGTTATAGCAAACGGCGAAAACGCAAGCGAGCCAAACGGCATTGACAGGCAAACGGCAGAGGCGCTTTTTGACTGTGGCGTTGATGTAATAACAACAGGCAACCACATTTGGCGCAAGGCAGGTGTTTTCTCCTTCCTTGATGACAAGGATGAAATTTTGCGCCCGCTTAACTATCCCGGCGCAAACCCCGGGCACGGAGATACAGTAATCAATGTGTGCGGCTACCGCGCCTTGGTTATGAATGTGCTTGGTCAAGCATATATTGACGGTGGGTCCTGCCCCTTTGACGCAGTCGAAAAATGCTTAAAGCAAAACGAAGGCAGGTACGATTTTGCAGTGCTTGACATACACGCGGAGTCCACAGGGGAAAAGAAAGCATTAGCTTACAATTTTGCCGACCAAGTGTCGATAATTTACGGCACGCACACCCACGTTCAAACAAATGACGCCCAGATTTTATCAGAAAAATGCGGCTACATTACCGACCTTGGAATGTGCGGAGATAACGACAGCATCTTAGGTGTGAAAAAGGAAGCGGTTATCTACAAAATGAAAACGAAAATGCTATCCCGCTTCGATTTTGCCCAAAAAGGGGAAATCGAGTGCTGCGGTGCAGTTTTCCATATTAACACCGACAGCTTCAGGTGTGAAAAATGCGAAGCAATAAAATTTACAGGAGAAATACAATGATTACAACCGAGTTGCTTAAGTATGTAAAGGAAGGTAAGCTTGATGCCAAGCTTTTATCAATTTACGGAGAGGAAAATGTGGAGTCTCAGCGCGCAAGATATTGCGAGGCTATCAGCGACTTTGCGTCAGTATACGGTGAAAGAGATGCCTTTATTTTCTCAGTTCCCGGCAGAAGCGAAATTTCAGGAAACCACACCGACCACAACCACGGCAAGGTGCTTGCAGGCTCCATAAACCTTGACATTATCGCCATTGCCTCCAAGACTGACGACGGCGTTATAAAAATTAAGAGCAAGGGCTTTCCCGAGGATGTAATTGATACAAATTCATACACGTCCCCCGACGAAAACGACTTTTTCAAGTCAGGCGCGCTTATTGCAGGTATGGCAAAGGCGTTTGAAAACGGCGGATATGTAAAGGGCGGATATGTGGCATACACAACCTCCAACGTGTTCAAGGGCAGCGGCCTTTCCTCCTCTGCCGCATTTGAGGTTATGGTTGGTAACATCCTTAACTATTTCTATAATGACGGCAAGGTTGAAAACACAGAAATTGCAAAAATGGCGCAATATTCGGAAAATGTTTTCTTCGGTAAGCCCTGCGGACTTATGGACCAAATGGCTTGCGCCGTTGGCGGCTTTGTTTACATAGATTTTGAGGATACAAAAAATCCTGTTATCGAAAAAATCCCCTTTGACCTAAGCGCCAAGGGCTATGCCCTTTGCATCGTTAACACAGGCGGCAACCACGCAGACCTAAATGAGGACTACGCATCCGTTCCTCAAGAAATGAAGAGTGTTGCAAAGCATTTCGGCAAGGAATACTTAAGGCAGCTTTCCAAGCAGGATGTGCTAAGTGATATTCAAGCCTTGAGGGAAGAGGTTGGTGACAGGGCGATTTTGCGTGCCATCCACTTCTTTAACGAAAACGCAAGGGTTGAAAAGCAGGCTGAGGCGCTAAAGAACGAGGACACACCTAAGTTCTTTGACTTTGTAAAGCGCTCAGGCAGATCCAGCTTTATGTACCTTCAAAACGTATTTACCACAAAGAATGTAAGGGAGCAGGGTCTTTCCTTGGCTCTTGCAATTACCGATTCTGTTTTAAGCGGCAAGGGCGCGGCGCACAGGGTGCACGGCGGCGGCTTTGCAGGAACTATCCAAGCCTTTGTGCCATTCTCTCTTGTTGAGGAGTACAGAAGCGTAATTGACTCTGCCTTTGGCAGTGGCGCTTGCCATGTTTTAAGAATCCGTCCCGACGGCGCAATTAAGGTGCTTTAATGATTTGCGTTTATACGCTTTTTTCAGGCTCAAGCGGCAACTCGATTTATGTTAAGGGTGACGATTCCGAAATTATAATTGACGCAGGCAAAAGCTGCGGCGCCATTGAAAAAGCCTTGAACGCATTAGGCTCATCCTTGCGGAAAATCAAGGGCATTTTCATCACCCACGAGCATTCCGACCACACATCGGGTCTTGAAATCATTTCCAAAAAATATCAAATCCCCGTATATATGACCGCCCCATCATACGATAACTATGTGCGGGGCGGCTCTTACCTTGAAAGGATGGCAAAGCGAGAGCCTGTTTCCTACGAAAAGGATGTTGGCTCCTTACATATTTCCTCCTTTCCCGTGCCCCACGACAGCGCGCAAAATGTTGGCTTTGTTATAAAGGACAAGGACTGCTCCTTCGGCATTGCCACGGACATTGGGCACCCCACCAAGGAAATTGCTGACAAGCTTTCCCTGTGTGAAAAAATAATTATCGAGTCAAACCACGATATAAAAATGGTAGAAAGCGGGCCATACCCCCAATTCTTAAAGGAGCGCATTTTGTCAAATGGCGGACACCTGTCAAACGATAAATGCGCAGAGCTTTGCGCATATCTTTGTGACCGCGGTGTTAAGGAGATTACCTTAGCCCACCTAAGCAAGGAAAACAACCTGCCTAAATTAGCATACGAGGCAGTAAGGTGTCAGCTTAACTGTTGCGGCTTTGAGAATGTGGCGCTAAAGGTCGCCTTTGCGGACATTGCAGTCGAGGCAACAGGCGGCAGAGAGTATCCGTTTCCCATTTCTAAGGAGTAGCAATGACAGATTTTGAAAAAAAGCTTATCCTTGTTGCCAATCAAAACGAGGCAACCGAACATTTAATAAAAGAAGATGACGCCCCCAAGCTGGAGCAGCTTTGCGCCCATATGCTTGAGGTGAACAAAACACTTAACTTAACCGCCATTCGTGACGAGGACGGAGTTATACTAAAGCATATTGTGGACTCCTGCGCCTGCCTGCCCTTTATTGAAAAGGGCGCTAAGGTGTGTGACATTGGCTGTGGCGGCGGTTTTCCCACCCTTGTTATTGGCATTTTGCGGAGGGACGTGTCTGTTTTAGGGGTTGACAGCGTTACCAAAAAGGTAAATTATGTTGGCAGCACCGCTTCTCTTTTAGGCCTTGATAATGTGTCAGTTTCCAACGCTCGCGCCGAGGAAATGGGGCAGAATTCTTCCCTTCGTGAAAGCTTTGATGCGGTTACTGCCCGCGCAGTTGGCAGGCTCAACCTCATCACCGAGCTTTGCTTGCCCCTTGTTAAGGTAGGTGGCTGCTTCTTGGCTATGAAGTCCCTTAGTACCGACGAGGAGCTAAAGGAAGCGGAAAGAGCTATTGAGCTTTTGGGCGGCTGTGTGGAGCAGGTTAAGTCCTACACCTTAACAGACGGAAGCGAGACTCTTGAAAGAACTATTGTTGTTATCAAAAAGGTTAAGCCAACACCCAAGATGTATCCGAGAAACAACTCACAAATTGCAAAAAAGCCGCTTTAATCAAGGCAGAATTTTAAAGGGAGGACAACCTCCCTTTGTTGTCTATTTGAAAATATATCAATTTTTAACAAATTATTCATAATTGTGTGATACAATAATATATATTTTATCACTTTAAAGCACTAAAGCGAGTGCTTTTGGGAAAGGAGCCAAAATGGCAACAGTAAAAAAAGAATTAACTAAATTGACTCCTCAGCTTATGTCATATGTGGAAAAATGCTCTATGAACACAACAATCGACCCGGAGCTTTACACCAAGTTCAATGTTAAAAGGGGCTTGCGCGATGTGGACGGCAAGGGCGTTGTGGCAGGACTTACGGAAATTTCGGAAATTAACGCATTCCTCAACTGCGGTGAAAGCAAAATCCCCTGCGAGGGCGAGCTTTACTACCGCGGCGTCAACATTCAGGAGCTTGTAAAGGGCTTTCTAAGCGATGACCGCTTCGGCTTTGAGGAAACAATTTATCTCCTTTTGTTCGGCTCTCTGCCGACCAAGGAGGAGCTTAGCGACTTTGACAGCCTTTTGAAAAGGTACAGGAGCCTGCCAAAAAACTTCGTCCGCGATGTGCTGATGAAGGCAAGCGGCAAGGATATGATGAACATTCTTGCAAGGAGTGTTTTGACCCTTTATTCCTACGATGACAAGGCGGATGACACATCTATTCCAAATGTGCTTCGCCAATCCTTGCAGCTCATTTCCGAGCTTCCGCTTTTGGCAGTTTACGCATACAAGAGCTACGAATACTATGAAAAGAAGCGCGGCTTGGTTATCAACCGTCCAAGGAACGAGCTTTCCATTGCGGAAAACATCCTGTATATGCTCCGTGACGACGGCAAGTTCACCCCGCTTGAGGCGAAAATTCTTGACCTTGCCCTTGTCCTCCACGCAGAGCACGGCGGCGGTAACAACTCCACCTTCACAACCCACGTGGTTACATCCTCAGGAACAGACACCTATTCTGTAATTGCCGCATCTCTCGGCTCTCTTAAGGGTCCTCGCCACGGCGGCGCCAATGTTAAGGTTGTGGAAATGATTGACAACATTAAGAAAAATGTTAAGGACTACGGCGATGAGGAGGAAATCAAGGCCTACCTCACCAAAATCCTTAATAAAGAGGTCTTTGACGGCAAGGGTCTTATCTACGGTATGGGTCACGCGGTATACTCCCTGTCTGACCCCCGTGCCACTGTTTTCCGCGGCTTTGTTGAAAAGCTCTCCCGCGAAAAGGGCTTAACAAAGGACTATATCCTTTGCTCCACCATTGAAAAGGTTGCCCCCGAGGTTATCGCAAGGGAACGCAAAATCTACAAGGGCGTTAGCGCAAACGTGGACTTTTACAGCGGATTTATTTACAATATGCTGGGTATCCCAAGGGAGCTGTTCACACCTATCTTTGCCATCTCCCGTATTGCAGGCTGGAGCGCCCACCGTATGGAGGAGCTGCTCTTAAACGGAAAGATTATCCGTCCTGCATACCAAAACATTTCTCCAAGAGCGCCGTATATTCCCTTAGAAGACAGATAAACGGCAACGCTCCTTCCACCGCCTACAAAGCATTGCTTTTCCCTTTGCTTTGCGGTTGCGGTCCCCCTCCCCCAGCCGGTGGAGGCTAAGACGTCCTGCGTACCAAAACATCTCTCCAAGAGCGCCGTATATCCCTCTTGAGGAAAGATAAAATCCCAAAAAGCTTAAAGCTCCTCTTGCTAATTCAAGGGGAGTTTAATTTTTTATGTGAAAATGCTTGAATATTTTTATAAAATATGATAAACTTAAATTGAAATACTAACATTTATACTTTGTATAGGAGTTTTTTATGAAATTGCGTAAGTTTTTTATCATTTCTGCCATTATGGTTGTTTTGATGGTTATGCTTGCTATGGTTACAAGCGCCGTTGAAATCAAGTTTGGCTACGAATTCTTCGAGTCTGTTGTCGCTGTGGACTCCCGCGCCGAGGAGGGCGAGGTTAATGAGCGTAAGGATATGCTCCACAAGCTCTTTGACGGTAGCATTGCAACCAAGGGCATCGGCGAGGACGGCTTTAAGCCCGAGGAGGTTGACAAGCAAAACTCTTGGATCGGCGGCATTGGTGACTATATTTTAATCACCTTTAACGAGGTTACACCGATTACGGGCATTGATATATATGTTACAGGTAACTGGACTTGGGCAACCATTGAGCTAATTGACGAAAACGGCGAAACCATTTCATTTATCGACGGTGACCACATTATCGCTAACGAAAACCCATACGGCGATACCGCTGTTAAAAAGGTAGCTCTTCCACACATTGAGGATGAGGTTAACTACCTAATGGTTAAGCAAATTAAGATAACCGTTGCTTCCTTGAAGTGGGGTCGCCACAGCACATACACCCTTTCCGAGCTTGAAATTACAGGTATGCACGACCATAAGTTTGACACCTATGAAAGGCTTCTTGTTCAGCCAACCTGCGCTCTGCCGGGTGTTGAGGAGTACTCCTGCTACTGCGGCGAGTTAACCGAGCTTCCCGTTGACCCAACAGGCAACCACACAATCCGCGAGGATGTTTTGCTGTTTAGAAACGGTTATTCCTCAAGCGGCTTCTTGGGTGATATTTGCGAAACCTGTGACACACAGGATATTTACGATGTTGAAATCGGCGCCCTGTTCACCTCCCTTGGCTACTCCGTTCCCGAGGACGGCAGTGGCGGCGTTCAGTTCGGCTTTGCAATTAATTACGATAATATAGCTCTATTCAACACCTACACTCCAAACGGACCTATCGAGTTCGGTATTGTTGCTGGCTCCAGGGCTGTTTTGGCTGACGGCAATCCTCTTGTTTTCAGTGACACAGGCATTGCTGCCGCTGCAAATGGCATTGCTTGTAAGGATCTGACAAGCACAGGCTACTACACCGTTTCCTACAAGCTTTCGGGCTTCAGCAGTGACTATAACGATGTTGAGCTATTCTTAGCGGCATATGTTTACGACGGCTTGAGCATCTCCTACATTGGCGAAGGCTCCACATATGATATCGTAACCGTATCCGTAAACGGATTAACAAACGCAGAATAAACAAAAAAGCTTTCGCAATATGCGAAAGCTTTTTTTATGCAATATCTTATGTTAGCAAGCTGACAACGGCTTTTGGCAAATTAGCGAACCGGATTTTCAATGCAAGCATTGAAAATGCTGCTCGAAGGTGCATCCCCCACCACATAACAAGGACACCGTATTGGTGTCCTTCGAAAATTGAATGCTGGATTCTCGCCTTTGGCGAGGCATTTGCCAACACCTTATGCTAGCAAGCTGACAACGGCTTTTGGCAAATGAGCGAACCAGATTTTCAATGCAAGCATTGAAAAGACTGTTCGAAAATGCATCCCCCACCACATAAACAGGACACCGCATAGGTGTCCTTTTTATGTGGTGGGGGATGCTGGATTCGGACCAGCGAAGTCGTTGACAACAGATTTACAGTCTGCCCCCTTTGGCCGCTCGGGAAATCCCCCATTTGTTGCAAGATTTGGAGCTGGCGAACGGAGTCGAACCATCAACCTGCTGATTACAAATCAGCTGCTCTGCCATTGAGCCACGCCAGCATATTATCTTGCAACGGTGATATTTTATCACATTAATTATTGTTTGTCAATAGTTTTTTTAAAAAATTTTATTTTCCGTTTTTGTTTAAAAATTCCTTTAGCCTTTCAAAGCTTTCCACACTTATGCAATGCTCAATTTTACAGCTATCCTCATATGCGGTTTTCTCACAAACACCAAGCGCCATAAGGGCTTTGGCAATAACCAAGTGCCTTTCGTACACGCTTTGGGCAATCTCCAACCCCTTTTCTGTTAAGTCAAGGTAGCCGTTTTCATCAACGGTAACATAGCCCTCCTCACGGAAATTTTTCATGGCCACGCTAACGCTTGGCTTTGAAACGCCCAGGTCATTTGCAACATCAATGCTTCTTGCATAGCCCTTAGCCTTTTTTATAGACAAAATCGCCTCAAGATAGTTTTCAGCCGATTCCTTAATAATCATAGCGCGCCTCCATTAGTTTGTTACATCTATTGTATCACAAATTAGTGTAGATGTCAAACCCTATTTAAATACAGGCAAAGCAAGCCTTGCCTGTATTGTTATTTAATTCTATAGCCCTGCTCGGTAATAACGGCCTTTACCCTTTCAATGTCGCACTCGCCAAAAACGGTAACTCTGTTTTTCTTATGGCTCGGTATTGCCTCGGTAACTCCCTCAACGGCCTCAACCGCCGCCTTAACCCTTGCCTCGCAGTGTGGGCACATCATACCCTCCACATTCAAAATCACGCCTGCCTTTTTCTTTCCAAGCATTTCGTTTTTCTCCTTATCTAACCTTATTAAATTTAATCTTAAAGCATTTGTCACAACGCAGAAGCTGGACAAGCTCATTGCCAAGGCGCCAAACATTGGGTTTAACTCCCAGCCAAGCAAGGCTATAAATGCTCCTGCCGCTAACGGAATACCGATAATATTATAAATAAACGCCCAAAATAGGTTTTGGTGTATGTTGCGCAAGGTGCTTCGGCTCAGCTTAATTGCCCTTGGCACGCCCATTAGGCTATCGTTCATCAGCACCACCTGCGCGGAGTCAATGGCTATTTGGGTGCCCTGACCTATGGCAATGCCCGTGTCAGCGCTTACCAAGGCAGGGGCGTCATTTATTCCGTCGCCAACCATAACCACATTGCCCTGCGCCTTTAAGGAGCTTACCACTCTTTCCTTGTCCGCAGGCATAACCTCGGCAATTACCTCATCAACCGTGGCAATGGCGCCGATTGCCTCAGCGCTGTTTTTGTTATCTCCTGTGAGCATAACTGTTTTTATGCCCATCGCCTTTAGCTCAGAAATGGCCTTAGCGCTATCCTCTTTTATCTCATCTCTTACCGCAATAATTCCAACAAGCTCCCCGTCAAGGGCAAATAGCATAGGAGTTTTGCCCTCCCTTGAAAGAGCTTCAAATTCCTTTTCGCCTTTACCTTTTGTAATGGCGCTTATGTGCTTGTAGCTTCCGCCGCAAAGCTCTTTTCCGTCCACCGTGCAAGAAACGCCGCTACCGGACAAAACACGAAAATCAGACACGTCAAGGGGGGTAATGTCCATTTTCTCACCCTTTTTCACAATTGCGCGCGCCAAAGGATGCTCGCTTTTCAGCTCCATAGAGTATGCGTACTCCATAAGCTTCTTTTCGTCAATTCCAAAGGGTATCACATCCGTCACCTGTGGCTCACCCCTTGTTATAGTTCCTGTTTTGTCAAGAACCACAATCCTTGCCTTGCCCGCATTTTCAAGGGCTGTGGCATTTTTAAAAAGAATGCCCCGCTTTGCTCCCACACCGTTGCCAACCATAATAGCAACAGGGGTGGCAAGCCCCAAAGCGCAGGGGCAGCTAATAACAAGGACGGAAATTCCTCTTGCCAGGGCAAAGCCAAAGCCTGCGCCAACCAGCATCCAAATAATAAAGGTAACAAGGGCAACCCCCATTACCGCAGGCACAAAAACACCGCTAACCTTGTCCGCCACACGGGCAATTGGCGCCTTTGAGGCGGCAGAGTCGGTAACCGTCCTTATGATATCGCTTAAAACCGTTTTTTCACTGCTTGTGTCTGCGCGGCACACAATGTAGCCCGAGCGAGAAACCGTTCCTGCATAAACCTTGTCCCCAACCGTTTTGTCAACAGGGATGCTCTCCCCGGTCAGGGCAGACTGGTCAACGGCATTTTCCCCCTCCGTAACCGTGGCATCAACAGGGATTTTGCCCCCTGCCTTTACAATAAACAAATCCCCCTCCTTAATCAAGGAGGCGTCAATTTCAACCTCTTTGCCATCCTTTATGACTATGGCAGTCTTTGGCTGGAGGGACATAAGCTCCTTTAGGGCGTTTGTTGTCTTGCCCTTGGAGTAAGACTCTAACATCTTGCCAACGGTAATAAGCACAAGTATCATTCCCGCAGACTCAAAGTACAAATCGTGTAGCAGGTGGTGCCCCTGTGTCATCAAAAACAGGCACACAACACTGTATCCGTAGGACACACCCGAGCCTAAGGCAACTAAGGTGTCCATATTAGGCGCACCCTTAATCAGCCCCTTGAAGCCGTTTACAAAGAATTTTTGGTTTATCACAAGCAAAATACCGCTTAGCACCATTTGCAAAAGCCCAACGGCAATTTGATTTCCTTCAAAAAATGACGGCAACGGGAAGCCCCACATTGTATATCCCATGGACACATACATAAGTGCAACCAAAAAGCCAAGCGACCAAACCAGTCTCCGCCTAAGCCTTGGGGTTTCCAAATCCTTTAGCTGCTCACCCTCGGCAGCTTTTTGGACTTTTTCTCCCTGTAAACTTGCACCGTAGCCTGCCGCCTCAACCGCAGCTATTACATCTTGACTTTGCGCCGCGCCCTCAACGCTCATAGAATTAGTAAGCAAATTAACCGCGCAGGAGCTAACGCCCGAAACGCCCTTGACCGCCTTTTCAACCCTTGCCACGCAAGCGGCACAGCTCATACCCGTTATATTATATTTTTCCACAGCACCGCCTCCATTCTTCATTAATAATTATACCACTAAAGTCACGGTTGTCAACAAAGGGGAGCAAAAATTTTTCCCGAAAATGTTTAAAATCCTATTGACATTTTAACCGAGTTATGGTAAACTAACTATACAAGTTAGTTTAAACTAACTTGTTTCTCTCAAGTAGCTTTATGTATCAATTACCTCAATACATAAAAACTCTCCAATATAAATAATTTTTTAAGCAGGGGGCTTCGCCACAGAAAATGGCAAGCCCTTTGCTTTTTGCTTTTAATCGATGAAATAATCTACAGTAAAGGGCTATCGCAACTGCAATAGCCCCTTAATTTATTTTTCGTTCTCAGTTTTGGATTGACACCCGCAGCTGCATCCGCCGCATTTTCCCGTGCATCCCCCACTGTCAGGGCAGCCAATGCACTTTTTTCCACTCTTTTTTGCGTGGATAATGTAGGCAACCGCGCCGCCGATTATAGCAACCACCGCCAAAACAGCAATCACAGTTGAAAGGATAGGACCCATTACACAGCCACCCTTTCCTTTTCAGCCTTCCTTGCGCTTTCCAGCTTATATTCTTCCTTCAAGGTTCTCTTCCTTCTAATAATAAGGAATGTAAGAATACCAACGAAAATGCCAACAACGCACCAGCCCACAATAGGCATCCAAACAGAAGCGAACTCAGCGCTTGAGAAAACAGTGCCAAAGAAGTTTACAATAAAGCCAATGGAGTATCCAATGCCAAGCTGCAATCCAATGCCTGCAAAGAGCCACTTTTTGCTCTTAATTTCGGAGTTCATAGCGCCGATTGCCGCAAAGCAGGGCGGTGAGAACAAATTGAACATCAAATATGCAAGCGCCGCAACCTTAGAAATTGCCATAATACCCGCAACACCTGCGCCTGCACCCTCAAGCATAGAAAGCTCCTCAGTGTCGATAAGGTTTTCAAGTCCAACAAAGCAAACCGCAAGAGTACCGACAACATTTTACTTGGCGATAAAGCCTGTGATAGCTGCCGCCGCAAGCTGCCAAGCAACCACACCCACAATTGGGGCAAAGATGTACGCAAAGGGTGTTGCAATAGTTGCAAGGATTGAATCACTTGCACTTTCAACAGGGCTAAAGGTCCAGGTAAAGCTCTGCATCAATTGAACAACGAAGTTACAAACAAGTATAATTGTTCCCGCCTTAACTATGTATGCCCAACCGCGGAGCAGCATCGACTTGCAAGCGCCAATCACGCTTGGAGCCTTATATTCGGGAAGCTCCATAACGAAGTATGACTTCCTGTTCTTATGACCTGTCAAAAGGTTAATAAGCAAGGCACCGCCAAGAATAATTAACAGACCCATAAAGTACATAAGAGGTGCAACCCACCACTCATCATCAAAGAATGCGCCTGCAAAGAGTGCAATTACAGGGAGCTTAGCGCCGCAAGGCATAAATGGGGCAAGCATTGCAGTTGCCCTGCGCTCCCTCTCGTTTCTTATTGTACGGCAAGCCATAACGCCGGGGATAGCGCAGCCTGTACCGATTACGAACGGAATAACGGACTTTCCGCTAAGACCAACCTTTTTAAAGATTGGGTCAAGAACTATAGTTGCCCTTGCCATATAACCGCAATCCTCAAGGAGCGCGATTAGGAAGTACATTACCATAACAAGGGGCAAGAAGCCCACAACGGCACCAACGCCGCCAATAATACCGTCAACTATAATGGCGGTGACAACAGGGTGCGCGCTTGAAAGCCAGCCTGCCACAACCTCACCAAACCATTCAATTACATTTACAAGACCCCAAAGGTGGAACTCGTTTGCCTCACCCTCATTAAAGGTAAAGCCCTCCGCAATCCACGCGCCGGGACCCGACTGGGAAATCCAGAACACCGCAAAAATAACAATTGCAAAAATCGGAATACCGAGCCACTTGTTTGTAAGAATATCGTCAACCTTATCCTGCTTGTTTCTTTGGTTGGTTTTTACCTTTCGGGTTTCAACCTTGGCAACAACGGAGTTAACAAAGGCAAAACGGTCTCTGTCCGCCTTTTCAACAAGAGACTTATCCGTTAGGTCAACATCCCCTTGCACATAAGGCGCCTTCTGCTCGCTTCCCTTTGACTCAATAGCCTTAAGAACAACCGCCTCAAGTCCCTTTGCGTTTGTCGAAACAGTGTCAAGCACAGGGCAGCCAAGCAAGCTTGACAAAAGCGATGTGTCAATCACCGTTTCCTTTTTCTTGTTCACATCCGCCTTGTTAAGGGCAACCACCACAGGGATACCAAGCTCTAATAGCTGTGTTGTAAAGAACAAGCTGCGGCTAAGGTTTGTGGCGTCAACAATATTGATAATAGCATCAGGTGTTTCATTTTTAATATATGCGCTTGTAATGCTCTCCTCAGATGTAAACGGTGACATTGAATATGCGCCGGGCAAATCAACCGCCACCACATCCTCATACTTACCGCAGTAAGATTTCTTAATAGGATGTACCTTTTTGTCAACAGTAACACCCGCCCAGTTACCCACCTTTTCGCTACTGCCTGTTAGGGCATTGTACATAGTGGTTTTTCCGCTGTTAGGGTTACCGGCCAATGCAATTCTCATTTTTTCTCCTCCCAAAACCAGTGGTTAGTTTAAACTAACTCTTTCCCAAAAAAATAATCGTTTGATTATTTTTTAAATTTCGATAGCCTCACATAAATTTTTATCAAAATTGTATCTGCTATCCTTCACGGAAACGGTGCATCCGCTTCTGCGGTGCTTAACAACGGTTATAGGCTCGCCGCTGTAGCAGCCAAGTGAAAACAAAAAGGAATTCAAGTCCTCATCGTCGGTATTAATACTTTTAATGATGTATTCAACACCCTCTTGTGCTTCGCGTAAGGTCATAGCCGTCTCCTTTCCGAGTGAGTTAGGTTTGTCTAACCGAATATATTTTAGCCTAATATTTCCCTTTTGTCAAGTGGATTTTAACAATTTTTGAAATTTTTTAAAATTTGGTGAAAATTGCCCCTTTAGCCCCTGTTTCCTACGGTTACATTTTATGCATTTTCACCATTCAAAATTCCTTTTCATATTCGGTCAGCGCCATAAGCCCAAAAGGGGCGCCACCCCTTTGTAGCGCCCCTTTGTTGTTATTCAATGTAAAACGGCTCGCCAAATGCGCCCTCATAGTAGTAAAAGATTACGGTGTCACCCTTTTCGTAGCTATCGTACTCCTGCTTAAATACGCTGAGCTTTATTTTCTCCCCATTTTCCTCAACTATAAAATAATAGTTGTCGCTTTTGCCCGACGTATTTGCTGTCTTTTCAATTATTTCGCTTTCGCATCTTATAGGCTCGCTTGTATCAAGGGCATAGTTAAGGTGCTGGGCGCTGACCCATATGAAGGCGAAAGACACCATAGCAACCAAAAACACGCAAGCACCCTTTTCAGCCCCTGTGCCGTTTTGCAAATGCACCTTCCCCGTATATACAAGAAGTGCGCCTAAAGCAGTCAAAGCCACACAGCCAATCAATGCAGGCAACCAAAATTTCATACCCTCACTAACAAAGGTATATGCGCTCATATCCGTGAGCAGGAACAAAAAGTGCAACGGAAGCACAACCAGCATAGCATCCCTAACCTTGCATTTTTTATAGCCCCTCATAAAGGAAGCGGCAATGCACACAGCGCCGTACCAAAGGATTACAAGATCTATTACAATGCAAGCATTATCAAAAAAAACAAACGGTGTAAACCAGCTAAGCCCCGCAAAGAAAATATAAGCCCTTAGATAGGCTGTTTTTCTGTCAAACCTCCAAAGAGCGTATGCAACAAACGGCACGCCTATTAATATCCTGATTAATATAATAAACCATAGGCTTTCCCCAACCGTAGGGAACCGGCTGTTAACAAAAACATTTAGCACAATAGCGGCTAAGGGTATCCAAAAAATGCCGATTTTTACTCGCTTTTTCCCTCTTTTTTCCTCTATCTGCTCTGCGCCGTTTTCATTATTCTCATCATCCTCATCCAAAAGCGCATTCTCCGCCTCGTTTTCTTCCTCTGCCGTTTTTTCGTCGGCTGCTTTTTTCTCTAAATATTCCTTCATCAAATTTTCGTCCATAAAAGCACCTCCTTTTTAATAAATTATACCAAAATTCGCCCAATCTGTCAACAACTATTAGCAGAGAGAGACCCAGTTGAACCCCGATTTTATACGGTAAATCTCGTCTTACTCTGTGTTAAAAAAACTTGAAAATTTCCTAATTGTCTGCGTTTTTTCGCCTTGATTAAGCCAAGATTTACTCGTCTAAAATTGCGAGCACCAAAAACGCTTATTTTAAGATGATTTTGGCTGAGGCTTGACACAGCCATACTAAGTATTGCAAGGAAAGACTCGGTCA
>JAFTMJ010000060.1 GCA_017452475.1 Clostridia bacterium
CGATGTGAAATGAAATAAATCCCCTCACGCCCGCAGGCATTTCACTCGCCAAAGGCGAATTTCACGCACAAAGTGCATTTCACAAATCCCGAAAGGGATTTATTTCGTTGCGTAGTGTCCTTAAGGGCACTACGCTAATGCAACAGTCCTTTTGTTTTTACCAAGCGGGCTTGGTTGGGTCGCGCTTGTCGGTTATTTCATCCGGCTCGGGGGTGGTTGTGGTGTTTTCGCCGCCTTCGTCAACTTCGGGGTAGTCGAAAATTCCTATGCTTGAAAGGGTGGTTGCCTTAAACTCCTTGTCGGTTGCAATATAGAGGTAGCCGTCCTTTTCAAATGCACGGGCTGAGCCGCGGTTGGAGTGGTTAATCTTTACGGACTCGATGTGTGTAAAGCTTTCACTTTCGGGGCTGAAGCGAAGCACCAGGTACTCGTTTTGGTAGATTGCGTAATCCTCGATAATGACACGGGTGCGTATTGCAAGGCCCACAATGCCACGGGCTCTGTCCACCATATAGGATTTATAGTCGGTGGAGTAGTAGGTGTTCTCAAGCTCAAAGGAGCAAACGGAAACAACCTTGTCGCCTTCCTCTTTATATACCTCAATTTTTAGGGTGGTGGAGCTGTTGCCAACGCCGATACCCAAGAGGTAGCCGTTGCCTATATTGATAAGGGATGTGGAATAGCCGTCGATTACGCCTGTGTCTGTGTAGGTGATATTGTCGGGGTCGGACAGGTCAAAGAAGAACACAGGGTCGGACAAAACCTCTTGGAGAGAGGTGCAAACATATGCGTATTTGCCGTCGTAGCGGACGGAGCGCACAATTTCATCAATTGGGGCAAAGTCAAGCACGCTTGACCTGATTTCCATTTTCTCAAGGTCGATAAGGAATAGGCTTGCGCTGGTGCCTGAGGTGTAGTAGCCGCCCATTGCCACCGCCTTTCTTGTGGTGGTTGCCGCACGGAGAAAACCGTTGTTTTCATCAAGACTGTAGCGGTCCTTAAGGTAGCCGTCAATTGTAACGGTGCCCTTGTTTTTGAAAAGCTGAGAGTCATAGCCTATAACAGCTATTTCTGTAAGGATGCTTTCACTGCCGTCTTTCATAATTATGTCTAATATATCGGGCACGCCCTCTGATGGGGAGGTGGCAACGCTTGCCTTCTTCTGCCTTGTTAGGAAAATGTTATTTTGTGACACATAGATAAGTGAGCCATAGGAAAGATATGCACAGGTTTCCTTTACTGTTTTAAGGTCTGAGCCTATCCTTGTAACCATAACATAGCTATTGGAGGATAGCTCCTCGGGGAAATAAATGTCGGATGCCAAATGCTCTGTACCCTGTTCCACATAGAAGGGCATATAGGATAAGGGGTTTTCCTTGTCGTAGCCCTTATATACCTTATAGCTTGTAAACATTAGCAGCTCTCCGCTTGGTGTAATTCGGGAGGAGATATATGTGCCTGCGAACATTTTAAAGTCTATCAGCTCTACAAAGGGGGCGCAGCTTACATCAAGGCTGAGCATGCCTGTGCAGCGCAAATATGTGTCTGCGGTTATAATTACGGTAAGGGTTTTGTAATCGGGGGAAAGATACATTTCCCAATTCTCTTTATCTAAGCTCTCATTTTTTTCATCCTCGTTGCGGAAGTAATTTGTTAGCTTATCAAGATATCCGCCTAAGGGCAGGATGCACTCCGCCTTTGAGATTTCTTTATTAATAGAGTAGATATAAAGGTCGCTACCGCGCAGGTAGAAAAGGTGGGTGTCACTCTTTTTGGCGATGTCACCCTCGGTAACGCCCGCAACCTGACCGTCGTGAATGTCGGTGGAGCCGTCTAAGGATGAGCTCATGTCATCCATTTCGTCCTCTATCTTGTCTAACCCTCCAAAATCATCGTTTGGGTTGTTTGAGCCTTCTGTATCCTCAACGGCATCGCCTATACCGCCGTTTCCGTTCCAATATCCGTTTGCAAAGAGCTTGTCAAGGGCATTTTTAACAGCCGTATTTTCCACAAGCACTGTGCCTCCTGTGCCATCGTTAGGGGGAGTGACAATCGGATTTTTGATGTGGTTTAGGCTGCTGTTTACTGTTGGGTTATTTCCGCTTGGAGAGGAAATTCCGTCATCCCTTGAAAGAAGGGGAACTAAAATTGCAATGTTGAGAACGAGCAAAAGGCAAGCGGCGGAGGCAAGAAAAGTGCTCCACTTGAATTTTTGCCTTGCCCTTGGCTTTGTTGGGTCTGCCTCGCTGATATACTTTTCATCAGCAAAGCCAACCAAATCTATCATTTTCCTTTTTTTCATAGCTTGATACCTTCCTTTTCTAAGTATTTCTTTAGCTTCTCCCTTAGTCGCATAAGAATAACCTTCACATTGTTTTCGGTCATTGCTTGGTTTTTTGCAATGTCCTTTACAGAGGATAGGTACCAGTATCTCTGCATAAAAATAATGCGGTGGGATTTCTTAAGGGATGCTAAAAATCCGTTTATCGCCTGCTTTAAGGCAAGCTCGTTTACCACGCTTTCCTCGCTTGTGATGTCAGGAATGCAGTAGCTTAGCTCCTCGTAGGCAAGCTCTGTTGCGTCGCTGCGCTTTTTTGCCCGCCTTTTGTCATATGCGTCCAAGGCTAAGTTACGGGTGATTTTGCCTATGTACGCCTTTAGATTGGTTGGCCGCGCAGGGGGGATTGAATTCCAAAGGCGGAGATATGCGTCGCTTACGCACTCCTCGCTATCACGCAGGGAGTCAAGGATGTTGTTGGCAATGTGCATACAGTACCGTGAGTATTTAGCTTCGGTATTTTTTATTGCCTCCTCGTTCCTTTCAAGGAACAATTTAACAATCATTTTATCATCCATAAAATCACCACCTTGTTGGTTCCTTCACTTTAATAAACGGAATTTGGATGGGAAGGGTTACAGTTTTTTGAAAAATATTTTTTGCTATGCTAAAAAAGCGGAAGCACGGGCTTGCTTGACCTGTATTCGCTGGGGGTGGACTTGCAAATAAGCTTGAAGTTCCTTATAAAGGAATAAACGGAGGAATAGCCGCATTCTATGGCGCACTCAAGTATGGAAATATCCGTGTTTTTAAGCAGGTAGCACGCCTTGCTTATTCTAAACTGATTTACAAAGGAGTTAAAGGGAATTCCTATGCTTTTTTGGAAGTGCCTTGAAAGATAGGAGTAGGAGTAGCCAAGCTGCTTTGCGGCATAGCTCAAGGAGCAATCCTTGGAATAGTTGTTTTCAACAAATGTAAGAATGTCATCTATGAGAAGGGCAGAGGTGCCGCCCCTGTTTATAAATTTTGCGCTTTCGCTAAACTCGGCACAAAGGGAATAAAGGGCGCCCTTTTTCTTAAGGATTGAGTCGCTTTCCTTTGTGTTAAGGAGAAGATTAACCAAATCCTCTGAGGGGGTAAACTTATTTGAGTCGGGCAGCATTTTGGCAGTTTGGCTTGAAAATTCCCGCACTAATTCCGGGGAGAACGCCCAATAAACATGCTTTTCCTTTTGGCTGGAATAGGAGTGGGGTTGGTTTGGAAAGATTAAAACCGCCTCCCCTTTGTTTAGGACAAAGTCCTTTTTGTCAATTGTTACGGTTATTTCTCCGTCCAAGGTCAAAAACAGCTCAAAGGCCCTGTGCATATGGGCATAAAAGGTCAGGTCTTCACCCTGCTTAATATGATAGTAATCGGTCCAGCCGAACCTGGAAAACTCGTAAATCATAACGCCCTCCTTATGACAAATTTTGCACATATATTATACATTAAATAGCAAGAAAAGTCAAGTTAGGTGTGATAGAATATAATTGTACAACAATAAATAAGGAGAGAAATTATGAAACGCAAAATTTTAACAGCGGTCTTTATGTGCTTGCTTGTGTGCTTGCTTGCCGTATCCGTCGGCGCGGCGGTTACCACTTATGATGACTACGCAAAGCTTAATAAGCAAATCATTGAGTACAACGAAACCGAGCTTGTTGTGTTTGATGACGGCTTTGTGTGTCCTTCAAGCTATATCTTTGCAGACAGTGAGAGCTTTACAACAGATTACAGCTTCCTGTTAGCAATGACAGGCAAGACCTACACGGATGCAAATGTGGTAGAGCTTTGCGTGCCAGAGGGCGTTACAAGCGGCGGCTACTTCAAGAAGGATTCAAAATTTACAATGCTTGTTAAGCTTGACACGGGTAAAACCCTTACAAAGACAAACGGCGACTTTTGGTACAACCAAACATTAAAAACCGTTATTTTTGGCACAGGCTTTACAAACGGAGGACTTTCCAAGTGCTTTTTCAACGGAGCAAAGGTAGAGTATGTTGTTTTTTCAGATAACTCTCAAATGACAACCTTGCCTGCGCAGTTCTTTGAAAGCAATACCACAATAAAGGGTATTTATTTGGGAAACACAATTACCAAAATCGGCTCGGGCACATTCCAAAACATGGGCTCAAGCAATGTTTTCTTAATGAATACACCGAACGATACGGAGCCAAGCCGGGTTTATTACTTTAAGGCGGATATTACAGAGGGCAACTTCTACGGCTTAAGAACAAATGCTACCACCACCACATGGGTATTCCCTAAAGGGGTAAACGGTGTGGGCAGCGGCTGGAACATTGACGCAATGGTAAATGCGCCAAAGAACCTTGTATTTTTAACAGATGCTGCAAGCGGTGTAACGGTATACGATACTATCGGTAGCACAAAGCTTAACGGAACTAATATTTATTTTCCAAATATTGACTCAAGTGACAAATCAAATATCGCTTGCAGTGCTAACACCACGGTTTTCTTTGGAGATTCCAAAAGGATTACATATAACGGCGGCTGGGGCGAGGCTGCGGATATGAGCCAAGCAGAGCATATATACAACCCACAGGCTGATGTAAGCAAGGATGCAAGCTGTGAGGTTGACGCCTCAAAAACTACATACTGCTTCTGCGGAAAAGAGCTTTCAAGGGAAGTGGTTGAGGGCAGCGCCTTGAAGCACGACTATGATTATTTGAACAACGAAAATGCGATTCTTGATGAGATTACATATTCAAGCTTTGCGCAGGCAGGCAAAAAGACAATAATTTGCGCTAATTGCAAGGAGGGCAAGGTGTTTGATGCTCCTGCGCTCTTTACCTGCCTTGGCTATTCCGCCATTGAAAACGGAAGCGGCGGAGTTGCAATAGGCTTTACTGTAAACAGCACAGCAATTACCGAATATGAGCAGGCAACAGGCAAGACGGTTTCTTACGGTGTGTTTGCCGCATTGAAGGACAACCTTGAAGGCGAGGATGTGTTTGAAAACGGCGTGACAAACGAGTGCGCTATTGCGGTTGATATGACACTGTACGGCACTGCGGCATTTGAAATTAAGATTGTCGGCTTTGAAAACGACACCCAAAAGAGCGCGCAAATTGCAATGGGCGCATATGTGGCAACAGCCAAGGATGGCGTAACCGAGTATTCTTATATGCAAAACAGCGCGCCTGACGCAGGCGAAAAATATTGCTTTGACTCATTTAATGAAATTGTTATTGTTGCCGGAGCAAAATAAGCTAAAATCAATCCATAAATAAAAAATCAAGGTCGAAACGACCTTGATTTTTTTGTTAAATTGCTTATATGCTTTTTTATCATATGATTGTCAGTAGCTATATTTTCGCTTGTGGCGCGTGCGATTAAGTCATATAGCTTGGCAGAAAAGTTGTTAGGAGACTCCGATTTCAAAAAATAGTATGTTAAAAAGTAATAGGCATCAAGCTCTTGCTCGCTTAAAGCATTTCTGCTCAAATATTTATATGCTTCCCAATTTAAATCCATAAAAACTCCTTATTTGACTTTTGCACTTATATGAGTGCAAGGATATTTTATCATAAGGATATAATAAAGTCAAGAAAATGTTCTTATTTAAGTGCAAAACAGGGAGAATTATATGAATATAGAGGTTGAAAAGCGAATAGGGCGAAGCATACGAGCTATTAGAGAAAGCCAAGGACTCACACAAGAACGGCTTGCCACCAAATTTCAATTGCGCGGATGCGATATAACAAGGAGTGCAATTGCCAAAATAGAGGTTGGTCAAAGGCATATTTATCCTGACGAGTTGATTTTGTTTAAGGAAATATTTAATGTAAGCTACGAAGAATTGTTAAAATAAAAAGAGCCTCATTTCGATTTGAGGCTCTTTTTTCATGGTATATTAGCCTCCTTAAGCGGAGAAGGCGGCACGTTTTGCGTGACGGATGAGGAGAGAAAAAGCAACGATTAACTTTTTAAGTCAATAAACGATAATTCTAAATGCTTTAATATGTCCTTACATACAGCGTCGAAGCGCGTGTTGATATCCATATTGGAGTATCTTAAAACCGTAACTCCCAGCTTTTGAAGGTCAAGGTCGCGAATTTCATCGGCTTTTTTGTTTTCCTCAACACTGTGTTGAGAACCGTCAAGCTCTATTACTATGCGCCTGTGTGAAATAAAAAAATCAACAATATAGTTGCCAATATTTTTTTGCCTGTTTACTGTGCAGGGTAGTTTTTTAAAAAATCGTACCAAAGATGTTTTTCTTCCTTGGTCATATTTTTGCGAAGCATTTGCGCAACGGGAACAAGGCTTTTGTTATATCTGTAAATCATAGTTTTTGATAATGCTTTCTTTTATGCTGTCATTTAGGCGTTTGACATGATTCTGAAAGAACCGTTGAAAGTAGTTGAGGACCATCTGTGTGGTCCTCACAATTGCTTGTGATATAGTGCTCTCCTCATCCACCACTATCGTGGTCCCCCTTCTCCGCTGGAGAAGGCAGAGAAACGCAGGAGAAGGCAGAGAAATGTAGGAAATACAGAGAAATGTAGGGGATGCAGAAAAACGCTGGAGAAGGCAGTCTTGCCTTGGCGGAAGCTGTGGCTTTGCGGTTAATTAATCGGAGAGGATAGAGACAGTTGCTTTATTTTCTTTTTTAAGTGCTTAATTTGTTTTCGTTCCTCTTTACAGAAAAATATAAAAACGATAATGAACAAAACAACCATAATCCCCAAGCAAACAAGGCATATTACGGTTGATGCTGTTCTGTTGCTTTCGTATACTTTGATAGATTTGTTAATATCAATAATTGTATCGCCGTTTTCTTTGCAAAGCCCTCTTATGTGAAGGCGGCCGAATTCAGAAGCATATGTGGCTGTGTATGATGTGCCTGCTTTTAGCACGCGTGAGGCTTCTGTGGGCTTCATTTGAGAAACGACAAAGGAACGCCCCTTCGCATCTGTTATTAGAGCAACAGTGTCAGAGCCTGAGTGCGCCTCGTACACGGTGGTGGCATCAACGGTGCTAAGCACAATTGTATCAACACTCCATTTTCCCGGGGCTTGACTTAAAATCTGTACGGTTACCAGCAAAACTACAATTAACAGGGGCAAAATTGATACAGGAATAAGCTTTTTCAAAATGCCCATTCTGTGAAAATGCAAGCGCTTTTTGTAGCTTTTGCTCATTTTCAGTGGCTTTGCTCCTTTGCCTTTGTTTCGCAATAAAGGCATCTATATACCCTGTTTTCCTTATCTGTTAAGGTGAACACCTGGTCAAGCTCCTGCTCGCAGGAGGTGATACAGCGTGGGTTTTTGCACGCAATTACATTTACCAAGCGCTCGGGGAGAGAAACGGTTTTCTTTTCCACGATTTTGCCATCCTTGATTATGTTAACTGTAACATCGGGGTCAACATAGCCAAGAATATCTGTGTTCAAGGTAATATCCGCATCAATCTTGATAATATCCTTTGTGCCCATTTTTGCGCTTGACACATTTTTGCCGATAACTATTGGGCAGTTTAAGCTGTCAAGGTTCAAAAGAGAGTACAGCTCCATACCGCGGCCTGCGGTAATATGGTCTATTACCATACCGTTTTTGATTGAATCTATATTCATATGTCCGCCTCCTTATTTAATGCCCAAAAGCATAAGAATTAATGCCATACGCATATATTTTCCGTTTAATGCTTGCTCAAAGTAGCAAGCGCGTGGGTCGCTATCCACCTTTACGCTGATTTCGTTAACACGGGGCAGCGGATGCATAATGCAAAGGTCCTCTTTTGCGTTTTCAAGCTTCGGAAGGTCAAGAATGTAGCTGTCCTTTAGGCGCAGGTAGTCCTCCTCGTTGAAGAAGCGCTCCTTTTGAATTCTTGTCATATAAAGAATATCAAGCTCGGGCATAGCACCGCAAAGGTCCTTTGTCTCAACGTATTCAATTCCGTTCTTGTCAAGAACGTCCGTCTTTACATAGCTTGGTACTCTTAGCTCCTCGGGGGAGATAAGAACAAACTTAACGCCCTTGTATCTTGACATAGCGGCAATTAAGGAGTGAACCGTGCGTCCAAACTTTAAGTCGCCGCAAAGACCTATGGTAAGGTTGTCAAAGCGACCCTTCTTGCGCTTGATGGTAAGCAGGTCAGCAAGTGTCTGCGTTGGGTGGTTGTGTCCTCCGTCGCCTGCGTTAACAACAGGGATAGTTGCGTTCATAGAGGCAACAAGGGGCGCGCCCTCCTTGGGATGGCGCATTGCGATAATATCCGCATAGCAGGAAATCATTTTTGCAGTGTCTGCAACGCTTTCGCCCTTGGCAGAGGAGGAGCTTGACGCCTCGGAGAAGCCAAGCACATTTCCGCCAAGCTCGTACATTGCCGCCTCAAAGCTAAGGCGGGTACGGGTGGATGGCTCAAAGAAAAGAGTAGCCAGCTTCTTGCCGTGACACTTTTCGCTATACTTTTGCGGATTATCAATAATATCAAGAGCCGTTGCAATTAAGCTGTCCAGCTCCTCTAAAGAGAGTTCTTTAATATCTATTAAACTTCTCATTTTGTGTTCCTTTCAAGCACGGTGGGAGCAAGCCCCCACCCTACAGATTATCCGATTTTGCATTTGGCTTACGCGCCGTAAACCTCAAGGTACTTCTTAATTCTTGCTACGTTTTCCTCGTTGGAGGCATCCTCCTCCAAGTACTCGATAATATCGTAAACGTCAACTACGGAGTAAACAGGGAAGCCAAACTCCTCCTCAATCTCTACCATAGCGCCCTTTTCGCCCTTGCCCTTTTCTTTTCTGTCAACCATTACGAAGCAAGCGGCAACCTTGATGCCCTCAACGCTCTTCATAATTTCCATAGTTTCGCGGATAGCTGTGCCGGCGGTGATAACGTCCTCAACGATAACAACCTCCTCGCCTGCCTTTGGCTTGTAGCCTACAAAAACGCCGCCCTCACCGTGGTCCTTTGCTTCCTTTCTGTTGAAGAAGAAGGGGAGGTTAAGTCCGTTGTCCGCAAGCGCGATGGATGTGGCAACCGCAATGGAAATACCCTTATATGCAGGGCCGTAAAGAGCAGTTTCTTTCTTTCCAACCTTGTCAAGATATGCCTTAGCGTAGAACTGACCGAGCTTGGAAATATGCTCGCCTGTTTTAATCTCGCCTGCGTTTATGAAATATGGGATCTTTCTGCCGCTTTTTGCGGTAAAGTCGCCAAACTTGAGCACTCCCGCGCTCTGTAAAAACTGTATAAATTCTCTCTTGTACTGTTCCATTTTAATCTCCTTTTCTAAGGCTCCTTTGTAAAGGGAGCTGTCAGCCTTGCTGACTGAGGGATTTTGTAACCAAGCTATCAATGTGACGACAAACCCACAAAAAGCTGTCGTGAATTTTATAGTTCGGTATTCTCACCACAGTAAGCCCAAGCGATTCTAAATATTCGGTTCTTTTCGCATCGTTTTTGGCTTCTTCTTCAAGCCCGTGCTGAGAACCGTCAAGCTCTATTACCAAATTTGCCCTTGCACAATAAAAATCTACAATATAATTTCCTATGACCTTTTGTCTTAAAAACTTAACAGGGTAATTTCTTAAGCAATCGTACCATAGATGCTTTTCTTCGGAGGTCATGTTTTTTCTTAGCTCTTTAGCTAAGGAAACAATGCTTTTGTTATGATTGTATTTCATGACAAATCCCTCCGTCTTGCTAACGCAATCCACCTCCCTTTACAAAGGAGGCTAAAAATACTCGCCTTTAAAATATTTGTTGGATTACCCAACAAATTCATTAACGCAGCGTCTGTATGCCGCAACAGGGTCGGCAGCTGCGGTGATTGGTCTGCCTACTACGATGTAGTCAGAGCCTATCTTCTTAGCCTCTGCAGGGGTCATAACGCGAACCTGGTCGCCCTTGTCGCCATCAGCAAAGCGCACACCTGGGGTAACTGTAACAAAGTCGCTTCCGCAGGCTGCGTGTACCTTTTCTGCCTCAAGAGGAGAACATACAATGCCTGCCAAGCCTGCCTTCTTTGCGTTCATTGCGTAGTGCATAACAACCTTATCCATTGGCTCGTTAATGAGCAAATCATCCCTCATTCTTTCCTCGCTTGTTGAGGTAAGCTGTGTAACAGCAATCAAGAGTGGGCGTGTGCCGTCGGGTCTTGTCAAGCCCTCAAGAGCCGCCTCCATCATAGCTATTGTACCGCTTGCGTGTACGTTTGTCATATCAACATCAAGGCGAGAAAGAACAGCCATAGCCTTCTTAACTGTGTTTGGAATGTCGTGAAGCTTCAAATCAAGGAATATCTTATGTCCTCTTTTCTTAATTTCGCGAACAATGTCCGGTCCCTCTGCGTTGAAAAGCTCCATACCGATTTTTACAAAGGGCTTTTCCTCCTTGAATAAAGCAAGAAAATCAAAAACCTGCTCCTTGCTTGCAAAGTCGCAAGCTACAATTACATCCTTTCCCATTAGTGCGCTCCTCCTATAATATCCTTTAAATCTTTTATACCGTATTTTTCCATAACCCTTGGAAGGTCCTCAATTATCTTTGGACAAGCCATCGGGTCAACTAAGTTTGCCGCCCCAACCTGGACAGCGCTTGCACCTGCAAGCATCATTTCGATAACATCCTCGGCACTCTCAACTCCGCCGCCGCCAACGATTGGAATTTTAACCGCCTCATAAACCTGGTAAACCATTCTAACAGCCACAGGCTTGATTGCAGGGCCTGAAAAGCCGCCCATTTTGTTAGCGATAACAGGCTTTTTGGACTTTAGGTCTATTCTCATACCGAGAAGAGTGTTGATTAAGCTAATGCCGTCAGCCCCTGCTTCCTCGCAAGCCTTTGCAATAGCAACAATATCTGTTACATTTGGGGAAAGCTTAACGATAACAGGCTTATTTGTAACAGCCTTTACAGCTCTTGTTACCTCAGCCGCCGCCTCGGGGGATGTGCCAAAGGACATTCCACCGCCGTGTACATTAGGGCAGCTTACATTTACCTCAAACCAACCGATTTGCGGCTCACTGTCGAGCATTTTTACAGTGTAAACATAGTCCTCAACGGAAAATCCGCTAACATTTGCCATAACAGGCTTATGGAAGCAAGCCTTAAGCTTGGGAAGCTCGTTTTCCAAAACCTTGTGTACACCCGGGTTCTGAAGCCCCACGGAGTTAATAAGACCGTTTTTACATTCTGCAATTCTCGGTGTCGGATTTCCAAACCCTGCATCCTTGGTAGTTCCCTTAAAGGAGAAGCTGCCAAGCATATTTATATCATAGATTTCTGCAAATTCGTAGCCGAAGCCAAAGGTTCCGCTGGCGGGAATCAATGGGTTATCAAGCTCAATTCCGCATAAATTTGTTTTCAAGCTTACCATATGATTTCCTCCTTTTCAAGAACGGGACCGTCCTTGCAGATTCGCTTATTTCCGTATTTTGTTTTACAGGAGCAGCCCATACAAGCGCCAAAGCCGCAGCCCATTCTTTCCTCAAAGGAGAACTGACCGCTTGTTACACTCTTGTTGTAAACCGCCTTTAGCATAGGCTCAGGGCCGCAGGTGTAGAAATATGTATAATCTACCATTTGAAAGGCGTCGGTTACAAAGCCCTTTACACCGTAGCTTCCGTCTGCGGTTGCAACGATAACATTTGCGCCCAATGCCTTAAATTCATTTTCGTAGAAAACCTCATCCTTTGAGTTAAAGCCGAGGATTACGCTTGGGGCTTTTCCCATTTTCACAAGCTCACGGCAGAGCTGATACATGGGCGGAACTCCTGCGCCGCCGCCAACAAGCAGTGGCTTATCTCCGCTTTTGGAAATATCGTAGCCGTTGCCAAGACCTGTTAAGGTTAGGATTTCCTCGCCCTTTTCCATTTTAGCCATTACCTCAGTGCCCTGTCCCACAACCTTGTAGATAAGGGTCAGTCTGTCCCCCTCCACGTTGCAAACGGAGATAGGACGGCGAAGGTAAAAGCCCTCTATTTTCAAGTTTACAAACTGACCGCACTTAATGTCGGCGCAATCACCCAAAAGCACCATTTCATAGGTGTTTTTGGCAATTTTTTTGTTGGTTTCAATTGTAAAAATTATGTCCTTCATTTTATCCTCTGTTTTGTCGATATGTGTTCATAGCCTCAAGGCATTGAGGCTATGAAACACTCGATATGTTGCTTGCGCAACTCGATATTTTCATTTTATGAAATCCATATGCTTGCTTTGCAAGCGAGAACTTACGCATCAATTGTTGAAATGGTTAATGTGATTTCTTCAAGCACATCAAGCAAAATTCTTACCGTGTCAAGGGATGTGAAGAGAGAAATGTTGTTCTCAATTGCCAAGTGCCTTATTTGGTAACCGTCCTTTTGCTCCTGCGCTGCGCCGTCGCTTGTGTTGATAACATATGCGATGTGACCCTGGCGCATAGCCTCGGGGATGTCACTTGAGCCGTCACCGATCTTTTGCTTAATTCTTGTTCTGATGCCGTGCTGCTTTAGGTAGTTTGCGGTGCCCTCGGTTGCCTCGATGTTAAAGCCAAGGTTGTAGAAGCGGCGGATAAGTGGGAGTGCCTCCTCCTTATCGTTGTCTGCAACGGTTACAAGAACTGTGCCGTAGTTTTGCACCTGCATGCCTGATGCCTGAAGCGCCTTATAGAAGGCTCTGTTCAAGGTGTCGTCATAGCCGATTGCCTCGCCTGTGGACTTCATTTCGGGGCTTAGGTAAGCGTCAATTCCGCTAATCTTCTTGTAAGAGAATACAGGAACCTTGCAGTACCATCTCTTCTTTTCCTGTGGGTAAAGGTCGAAAATGCCAAGCTCCTTTAAGCTCTTGCCAAGGATAACCTCTGTTGCAATGTCAGCCAAGGAGTAGCCTGTGGACTTGGAAAGGAAGGGAACTGTTCTTGAGGAGCGTGGGTTAACCTCGATAATATATACATCGTCATTTGAGTCAACGATGAACTGAATGTTGAAAAGACCAACAATGCCAATGCCAAGACCCAGCTTCTTTGAGTAGGTCAAAATCTTACCCTTAACCTTGTCGGAGATGGAGAAGGATGGGTATACGCTAATGGAGTCACCTGAGTGAACGCCTGTGCGCTCAACAAGCTCCATAATGCCTGCAACAAATACATCGCGGCCGTCGCAAATTGCGTCAACCTCAACCTCTTTACCTCTGATATAGTGGTCAACAAGAACGGGCTTGTCTTCGTCGATTTCAACGGCTGTCCTTAGGTAGTGGCGGAGCTGCTCCTCATTTTGAACGAGCTGCATTGCGCGTCCGCCAAGAACGAAGGAGGGGCGAACCAAAACAGGGTAGCCAACTGTCTTTGCAACCTTAACGCCGTCCTCAATGTTTGTAACTGCCTGTCCCTTTGGCTGAGGAATATCAAGCTCCTCAAGAATTTTTTCAAAGGTGTCACGGTTTTCAGCCCTGTCAATAGCCTCGCAGTCTGTACCGATAAGCTTAACTCCTCTTTCGTGAAGGGGCGCCGCTAAGTTAATGGCTGTCTGTCCGCCAAGGCTGGCAATAACGCCGTCCGGCTTTTCGTAATCGATAACCTCCATAACATCCTCAACGGTAAGGGGCTCAAAGTAGAGCTTATCCGCTGTGGTGTAGTCGGTGGAAACTGTTTCGGGGTTGTTGTTTATAATGATAGCCTCGTAGCCGCTTTCCTTAATGGTCTTTACTGCGTGAACGGTGGAGTAGTCAAACTCAACGCCCTGACCGATACGGATTGGACCTGCGCCAAGAACGATAACCTTTTTCCTGTTTGTAAGGATGGACTGGTTTTTGCCCTGGTGTGAGGAGTAGAAATATGGAATGTATGCATCAACATGGGCTGTGTCAACCATTTTGAACACAGGGGTGATGCCGTTTGCGTGGCGGAAGTCATAAACCTGGCGCTCGGTGATGCCCCAAAGCCTTGCGATAAACTTGTCACCAAAGCCCATTTTCTTAGCCGCCTTAAGGATTTCAACATCCTTTACATTGTCGGCAAGGGTCTTTTCCATATCGATAATTCTCTTGAATGCTTCAAGGAAATATGGAGTAATCTTTGTCACCTCGTGGAGGGCTTGTACGGAAACGCCGTGGCGCAAAAGCTGGCAAATCGCAAAGATGTTGTCATCGTGGAACTCCTCAAGGTATGCAAGCATAGCGTTGTCACTCATTGAATCAAACTTAGCGAGGTGGAAGTGGCAAACGCCGATTTCAAGGGAGCGAACGCTCTTGAGCAAGCACTCCTCAAGGGTAGAGCCGATGCCCATACACTCGCCTGTTGCCTTCATCTGTGTGCCAAGCTTGTTTGGAACGGTTGTGAACTTATCAAATGGGAAGCGTGGGAACTTTGCAACCACATAGTCAAGATATGGCTCAAAGGACGCCTTTGTTCCCGCAACCTCGATTTCGTCAAGGGTCATACCAACCGCAATCTTAGCAGTTACTCTTGCAATTGGGTAGCCGCTTGCCTTTGAAGCCAAGGCGGAGGAACGGGAAACTCTTGGGTTAACCTCAATGAGGTAATATTCGCTTGTTGTTGGGTTTAAGGCAAACTGAACGTTGCAGCCGCCCTCGATTTTCAAGGCTCTGATAAGCTTGATTGCAGAGTCATTGAGCATCTTTAGGTCGTGGTCGTTAAGAGTCATAATTGGGGCAACAACCAAGGAGTCACCTGTGTGAACGCCAACTGGGTCAATGTTCTCCATACCGCAAATGGTGATTGCATTGTCCGCACCGTCACGCATAACCTCAAACTCAATTTCCTTAAAGCCCTTAACGCTCTTTTCAACAAGAACCTGGTGAACAGGGGAAGCGTTAAGCGCGCCCTCTGCAAGGTCTAAGTACTCCTCCATATTGTAGGCAAAGCCGCCGCCTGTGCCGCCCAATGTGAATGCGGGGCGGAGAACAACAGGAAAGCCGATTTTTTCAATGGCTACTCTTGCCTCATCCATATTGTTTGCAATTTCGGAAGGGATAACAGGCTCGCCAATGGACTCGCAAAGCTCCTTAAACAGCTCTCTGTCCTCAGCCCTTTCAATGGAAGCGCTTGATGTGCCGAGAAGCTCAACGCCGCTTTCCTTCAAAACGCCCTTCTTTTCAAGAAGCATAGCCATGTTAAGTCCTGTTTGTCCGCCGATGCCCGGAACTATTGCATCGGGACGCTCGTGGCGGATAATCTTAGCAACATACTCAAGGGTGAGTGGCTCCATATATACCTTATCTGCAATAACTGTGTCAGTCATAATTGTGGCAGGGTTTGAGTTAACAAGGATAGCCTCGTAGCCCTCCTCACGAAGCGCCAAGCACGCCTGTGTGCCTGCATAGTCGAACTCAGCCGCCTGTCCGATAACAATAGGGCCTGAGCCGATAATCATTACTCTTTTGATGTCTGTTCTCTTTGCCATTTCCTTTTCTCCTTCTTGCAGTAAGCTTTACAGGCTGATATACCTCATAAAGCCCCGTTTTTTGTATATTTTTTTAATTTTTAATTCTAATTTGAGTTTGCATTTAATTTTGGTTTACCAAAACTACCTTACCGTCCTTGACGGTCATTAAGCACTTGCCGTAAAGCTTAACTCCCTCAAAGGGGGTGAAGCGACCCTTGGAAAGGAATTTTTCCGGGTCAACCGTGTACTCCTTGCTCAGGTCAAACACCGTGTAGGAATTGCCAAGCTCAATGCCAAAGCGCTTGCGCGGGTTTACGGACATAAGCTCAACCAATTTTTCAAGGGTGATAACCCCCGACTTTACAAGGAAAGTATACATAACGCTAAAGGCGGTTTCCAAGCCCACAACGCCCATTTTGCTATCCTTCAAGCCCTTGGTTTTTTCCTCGTAGCTGTGGGGGGCGTGGTCAGTGGCTATCATATCTATGGTGCCGTCCTTTATACCCTCAATAAGAGCAAGCCTGTCGCTTTCGCTCCTAATAGGCGGGTTCATTTTAAATCTGCCCAGGTCTTGAAGGTCCATATCGTTATAAACAAGGTAGTGGGGCGCGGTTTCACAGGTAATGTCAACCACCTCTGCCTTTGCTTTCCTTATAAGCTCCACCGTTTCCTTGGTGGAAATGTGGCACACGTGGTAAGCGCAGCCTGTTTTCTTTGCTAAGGCAATATCCCTTTCCACCTGACGCCACTCGCTTTCGGAGCAGATGCCCTTCATACCGTGGAGGCGGCAAAACTCACCGTCGTGAATATATCCACCGCCCAGCAGGCTGTTAACCTCGCAGTGGGCAACTATCATTTTGCCGTTTGCCTTCGCCTTAAGCATAGCGCTTTCCATCATTTCGTCGCTTTGCACACCGCGGCCGTCGTCGGAGTAGGCAATGCACAAGTCCTTAAGCCCGTCAAGGTCGCTAAGCTCCTTGCCGTCCTGGTTAACGGTGATTGAAGCGTAGGGATGAACGCCGATTACTGCATCCCGCCTTATAATGTCAAGCTGCTTATTAATGTTTTCAACACTGTCGGGCACAGGGTCAAGGTTTGGCATTGTGCAAACATCCGTAAATCCACCGTTTGCGGCGGAGAGGGAGCCTGACTTAATAGTTTCTTTATAAGAAAAACCCGGTTCTCTGAAATGCACATGCACATCACAAAATCCGGGAAAAGCAACTATATCATCACTGTCAAAGCCAAAAGCTGTGCTACCAGAAACAGTGGCACCAACGAGCTGTTCATCTATTTTAAAATTAGTGAAATTTCTCATAAATGCCTCCTTAAAAATAGCAATAAAAAAATCTTGTCCTTGTGACAAGATTAAACCGCAACAAACTAAGATATACCAAAGGTATACCTTATTTATTCTATTAAAATCTTGTCGACATCTCTGTATCAACCTTAAAGATTGTCATTATTATAGCAAAAGAAAACCGTTTTGTCAATAGGAATTTTCTATTTTATTTGAAATGTGCGTGCGCATGATACAATAAATACAGTTAAAGTTAGTTAATATAATGAAATGTTAGTTACTAAAATATAGATAAGAGCAAAAAGCGCAAAGTACAGTAAAAAATGAATTTTGCGTTAAAATTTGTACATAATAACAAAAAATCTGCATATGCTTAGGTTGAAAATACGGACAATTTGCTCAAAAAACTTGGCAAAAGTTATTGACAAAAGCCTAAGATATGTGTTATTATATAAAAAATGGGTACTGAATTATGGAGGTGGCACGATTGGAAATAGCTATTATTGCCGATGATACTAAAAAAGAGCTGATAACACAGTTTTGTATTGCTTATTGCGGTATTTTGAGTAAGCACTCTATTTGTGCTACAAGCACAACAGGCTCCTATATTTCCGAGGCGACAGGGCTTAAGATTGAAAAGCTTTTGTCAGGCACCCTTGGCGGTGAACAGCAGATTGCCTCGAGAATTGCATATGATGAAATAGACATTTTGTTCTATTTCCGCGCAAACACCCCTCAAAATTACGGATGGGTGGAGCAGCACAATGCAGTTGAACAAAACCTATTAAGGCTTTGCGATGTTCACAATGTGCTTTTGGCAACCAATATCGCAACGGCGGAAACGATTGTCAGCGCCCTTGAGCGCGGCGACCTTGACTACCGCGAGCTTATTAACCCAAGGTCTGAATATAATATTCGAAAACGCAAAAATAAAAATATATAAGAAAAGCCACAAAATGTGGCTTTTCTTAGTATAAAATGAAGGGTGAAAAAGCTTTTTGGCGGCAAATAAAGCGAAGAGGGGTAATTTTTAAAAAAGTTCTTGACAAAGCTATTTTATTCTGTTATAATATCTTACGCAAATGCTGCTATGGCTCAGTTGGTAGAGCACATCCTTGGTAAGGATGAGGTCACCAGTTCGACTCTGGTTAGCAGCTCCAAATCGGCAAGCCTCGGCTTGCCGATTTTTATTTTTTATTTTAAAAAAGATATTGCACACAAGGTTTTTTTGTAGTAGAATATATAAGGTAATGATAAAGGAAGCTTTTTCCGCAAAAGGAAAGGGGTGTGGGTGTGTCACAGGCAAAGAGCAATCCGTTTGAGTATAGCGACACGAACAAAAGGTACCACACCTATGACTATTACCTTAAGCATCGCTTTGGGGAAAAGTGCGGAAAGGTTACCCTTGACTGCGGGTTTACCTGCCCTAATATTGACGGCACCTGCGGCTTTGGCGGCTGCATTTACTGCCTTGGCGGCAGTGGGGCAAGGCAGGTTGACTCCCTTTTGCCGATTGAAGAGCAATACAAAAAGGGCGTAGAGCTTATACGCAAAAAATGGGATGTGAAAAAGCTCATCCCTTACCTGCAGGCATACACAAATACACACACGTCCCCCGATGTTTTGGAAAAAATCCTTGACCGAGTGTCCAAATTTGAGGGGGCGGTAATGATTGACATTGCCACCCGCGCAGACTGCTTAGGGGATGAAATTTTGGCGGTTATAGACAAGGCGAGTCGCAAAATCCCCATAACGGTGGAGCTGGGCTTACAAAGCTCGGATGACAAAACTGCGGAGCTTATAAACCGAGGGCACGATTTTGCCACCTTTGTTGACGGCTTTGAACGGCTAAGGAAGGGCGCGCCCAATGTAAAAATAGGCGTGCATATCATAAACGGCTTGCCCGGGGAAAACAGGGAAATTATGAAAAATACCGCGAGGAGTGTGGCTAATTTGCACCCCGACCTTATAAAAATCCATCTTTTGCACGTACTACGCGGCACGGAGCTTGAAAAAATGTACAGCCGTGGCGAATATACTCCTATGGAACGGCAGGAGTACATTGAAACGGTGTGCGACCAAATTGAGCTTTTACCCCGTGATGTTGTTATCGAAAGGGTGACGGGAGATGGCTTGGCGGATGAGCTTTTAGCCCCCGAATGGAGCAAAAAGAAGGTTGCGGTTATAAATGATATTGATAAGGAGTTATTTAAAAGAAACTCTTATCAAGGAATAGGGAGAGAAGAGAAATGAAAGTGTTATGCATAGGAAACAGCTTTTCGGAGGATGCAACCGCATATTTGCAGAAGGTAGCGAACGGGGAGCTTTATGTAAGAAATCTTGCCATTGGCGGCTGCTCGCTTGAAAGGCACTACAACAATATTGTAGGCAACCTGTCGGACTACGGGTACGAGATAGACGGTGAAAGCATAAGAATTTCTTCCATTGAAGAAGCCCTGAAGGAGAATGATTGGGACTTTATTTCTGTGCAGCAGGTTAGCCATTACAGTGGAATTATCGACACGTATGAGCCTTTTTTGGGGGAAATTGTTAAGTATTTAAGGGAAAATTGCCCAAGCGCCAAGCTTGTGCTGCATAGGACCTGGGCATATGATGATTTAAGTGACCACGAGGGCTTTGCAAATTACGGCCGCGACAGAAAAAAGATGTATAATGCAATTGTTGACACCACAAATAAGGTGGCGGAAAAATACGGCTTTGACATTATCCCCTGCGGAGATGCAATTGAGCTTGCCCGTGATTTGGATGAGTTTAAAGCGGGGGCGCCGCTTTCCTTAAACCGTGACGGCTTCCATTTATCCTTTGACTACGGCAGATATTTGGCAGCACTTGTTATGTACAGATTTTTCACAGGCAAAAGCGCGCAGTCTGTTGGCTTTGAGCCAATAGGCACAGACAGCGACATTAACAAAAAGCTGAAGGAAACAGCTGACAGGACTTTTGATTTAATTCCTTAAGGAGATGAAAAAATGAACGTATTATGTATAGGCAACAGCTTTTCACAGGATGCGACAAGATATTTGCACCAGGTGTCGGGGGAGACGCTTTTTGTAAGAAATTTGTACATTGGCGGCTGCTCGCTCGAAAGGCATTACAATAACATTGTGGGAGATGTGGCGGATTATGAGTACCAAAAGAATGGCAGATTTTTGAAAATGATTTCAATTTCCGAGGCGCTTAAGAAGAAAAAATGGGACTATATAACTCTTCAGCAGGTGAGCCAGGATAGCGGAATTATAGACACATATGAGCCTTTCTTGGGTGAAATTGTGAAATATTTGAGGGCTAACTGTCAGGGCGCGAAAATTGTTTTGCACAGGACCTGGGCGTACGATGACCTAAGCACCCACGAGGGCTTTGTAAACTATGACCGTGACAGGAAAAAGATGTATAATGCCATTGTTGACACCACAAATAAGGTTGCGGAAAAGTACGGCTTTGATGTAATTCCCTGCGGAGATGCTATTGAAATGGCAAGGGAGCTTGAGGAGTTTAAAGCGGGCGCGCCCCTTTCCTTAAACCGTGACGGCTTTCATTTGTCCCTTGACTACGGCAGATATTTGGCGGCACTTACGATGTGCAAGTATTTTACGGGAGAGGATATGACCGATGTGGAGTATGAGCCTGAGGACACCGATCCAAAAATAAATGCGAAGCTAAAGGCGATTGCAAACGATGTTTATAAAGAATAATGGCATCGGCGCCGTGAATGAAATGTGAACTGAATTTTATACAAAAATATATATGTAGGCAAAATGCACAAAAAACTTGCCTACATATTGTTTTTATATAGAGAAAGTTTGTGCAAAAGTACGAAAATCCTCAAAAAATCGCCTTGGAATTGACTTTGAACCGTTAAAATGCTATAATATAAGAGCAAAAGAGAGGGGAAGGTCCCTCAAAAAGTTGTTAATAATTGAAAGGAAAGAATAACAATGAAAAAAACATTATTCATTAAGTTGTTGTGCTTGGCAGTTCTTTGCGCACTTCTCATCCCAATGGTTATTGCCTGCGGCGAAGATGAGACACCGCCTGCAGCAAGCTCAACTCCCGCATCAGTTGAAATGGTAACTGTTGTATTTAACGCAAATGGCGGTAGCCTTAACGGTGCAAGCCGTAGTGTTCAGGTTCAGCTGAACAAGCCAATCCCATTTGACGCAATCCCTGACCCAACAAAAGAGGGCTCTACCTTTGTTGGCTGGGCATACGACAACATCGGTAACGATATGTGGAGCGAATTTGACACAATTTCCATGAACACAAAGCTTACAGCTATTTGGAAAGAGAACGGCTCTAACCCGGGCGGCAGCACAACAGGCTCCTCCAACAATGGCGGTGGCGATGTTGTAGATCCACCTGCATCAAGCGCCACAGTTAATGTTACATTCAACTGTGGCGCAACAGGCTACTTTGATGACAACAAGTACATATACACAGTTCCGTTGAACGGTTATTTCACAGGCTCACTCCCAACACCACTCAGCGAGGATGATTCTATGAGATTTGACGGTTGGTTCAGTGACCCATTGTTCCAAAATGCAGTTGGCCGTTCATACCAGTACAAGGTTGACACAACACTTTATGCAAAGTGGACACAGTTGTTCACCTGTAAGGATGGCTCCTACGACCACGACTGGGATTTGTGGTATGATAAGAAGGCTGCAGACTGCACATCATACGGTGTAAAGGCTCGTCCTTGCAAAATCTGCGGTAACGAGGAGGAGGCTCCAAGCAGCGCTCCTTTAGGACATCAGTTCGCTCAGTATGAAGAAGCATTTATGAGCAAGAAGCGCACATGCCAAAGACTTGGCTGTGGCGAGGTTGAAATCATCAACTATAAGGACGTAACTCTTGAGGTTCTCGGCAACAACCCTGCGGCTCAGATTGACGGTAATACAGAAGCGTTCTTCTCAGTTCCGTTCACCGCACTTATCAACGGTATCTGGGATGAGGGTCACGGACAGTTCGTTGGTCCTAAGGGTGTTCCTGTTGCTTACATAACATTTACATTTGTTGAGGCAACAGCTCTTGACAGAATTTACTTCAAGGGTGACGGTACAGTTTCTATGAACATCTATGTTCAGTATGAGGGTGAAGATAACTTCACAAATATCGGTCTTTGCGGCGGTGCGAAGGATAAGGAAAGCACACCGTTTAAGGAAGCAGACCCAACAAAGAAGATTGTAGCTGTTAAGTTCCAGGAGGAAAACCCAAGACACGGTGAATCCATGTGGCAGGAGGTTGCATTCGTTAAGGTTGCAGCTGAAGAGTAATTTCACTAAAGTAAATAACGACTGGTGAACAGGTTGGTTCCCTCCGGCTAATTCCCGGAGGGAATCTTTGATATAGCGAATAGGAGAAAATATGAAGAACAGATTAGTTAAGATTTCACTTTTGCTAATTGCATTGTTAATGCTGTTCTGCTTTGCTTCCTGCGGAGAGGGCGAAACCCCGTCTGCTCCTGCGGAGAAGGTTAAGATTACCTTCGTTTTGAACAGAGGCAGCTTTGTTGATTCAAGCTTTAGCGGAGAAATGCAGGTTGACAAGGGCTCAACCGCTACTCTTCCAAAGGCGCAGAGAAACGGCTATGACTTTGGCGGCTGGTATCTTGATTCAAGATTTAAACAGAAGTGTACAAGCGCATACAAGTTTGAGGCGGACACCACGCTGTATGCTTATTTTGCAGAGCCCGGCACACTCCCACCCGAGGGTGACGGCGGAAACGGCGGCGACACAAGCGGCAAATTTACAGTTGAGTTTAACACATCCCGTGCAGGCGACGGTATAACCGTTCCCACACAGTATGTGGCAAAGGGCGGTAAGGTTACCGACCCGGGATACACACCCACAAAGAAGGGCGTAGTTTTCTACGGCTGGTGTGTAGATGCAGACAAGAACAAGAAATGGGACTTTAACACAAGCACGGTTAGCGGAAATATTGTCCTTTGGGCGGTGTTTACCGTTGAGTCCTCCGGCGGCGGAGACAGCACTGACACCTGCGAGCATAATTTTGAGGTTATCGAGTATGTTGCGCCAACCTGCCAGGCAGGCGGACGCCTTGTGCAGAAATGCTCACTCTGCCGTAAGGTAGAAAGATATACACCTAACAATATGGATGAGCTTAAGAAGCTTGAGCATCTTGAGCTTGTTGAAACAGTTGAACCAACCTGCGCAGTTGACGGCTACACAACAAAGTACTGTCCTAACGGCTGCGGTATGACGCTTACAACAAAGCTTCCCGCAACAGGAGAGCACGAGTACGAAAGAACAGGCTGGTACCCAATTGTTCAGCCAACAAAATATGTTGCAGGAACTCTTGGAAACGCGTGCGTTAAGTGCGGCGGCGCAATCCAAACAAGGGAAAGCCCAATGAACGCTGAGGATAGCGATTTATACAATGAAAAGGTTAACGTTAGCTTCACCTATACAGGCGGTAGCTATGTAAACGAGAGGTTTGTTAACGTTGCAAAGCTTGGTAGCGCCCTTGCTACATCTATCTTTAACGGAACAAAGGCAAACCTTTCAATTGACGGTAACCCCAACACCTTCTGGAATGCTGACACATATGCTGACGGTGCAAACTATGCAGGCGACAGTATTCAGTATACACTTTCAAGGAAATTCGACATTGGCGCATTCAACTTTACACTTCCAAACTATGTAGCTTGGGAGCTTGGCGAGGGCTGCTATGTTTCCTATGACCTTGAATATTGGGATTACACAACAGAGAGCTGGGTTTATATTGATGAGGTAAGTGATAAGAAGGCTACTGCTGCCGGCATTAGCTGTCAGCTTATGATAACCTTGAACACACCTATTAATACTGACAAGGTAAGGCTCAATGTTACTCACGCAGGCAGATATAACCCTGCTGTAATTTACGAAACAGAGATTTTTGCAAAGACAGAGGATACTGAAAGAGTGCCTATGTCTATTGCTTCACTAGCGAATGCTTCCATTTCCGGTAAGTACAATGACTGGGTTTCCGGCGCAGGCGCGCTTACAGACAACTCCACAGTGACATATTGGACAACAGACAGGAGATATAATGCGGTTCCTTGGGCAATTTTAGAGTTCCCTGAGGAAAGATATATAGCTTGCGTACAGGTTGCAATCGGCGCTGTGCAGAACAGAGCGTTTAAGCTTGAGGGCTACACAAACGGCGAGTGGGTTAAGATTGGCGAATGCGTTAACCCTGCAAGCGGCACACTTAATGAAACGGCAATTTCCAATGTCGACGGAATTTGTGTTCACAACGTGGATGTTGAGGGCACATACTCTAAGATTAGGTTTACTCTTACAATGGAGCCCGAGTATTGGACCAGCTATGTTTACTACATAACCCCATACACTATTGTTGAAAATGCAGCAGGCGAATTCCCATATGGTGGCTGCGGTCACAACAATCCAAGTAAGGGTGAGGTTGTTGCTCCTACCTGCGATGCGGCAGGCTATACAGTTTTGAACTGTACCTGCGGCGCAAAGATTAAAACGAACGCAACAGATGCAATCGGTCACGATTTTGGCAAGTATGAGATTGAAACTGCGGCAACCGCAACAAGCCTTGGCACAAAGGTTGCAGTCTGCAGACACGAGGGATGCGTTGCAACAAGCACCATCAGCTATGAGGAAAGCTATGACGCACCTGTAATTACACCGTACCTCCACAACGCTCCTGCGGCGTGGGCGCAGACACTTGATGACGGTAACTATCTTGCTACATATGAATGGTCTAACGAGCATTTTGCTAAGTATGGCGTAAGAGCTTCTATTATGATGTCTATTTCATTTGCGGATGCACTTGTTTCCACATGGAAGGAGCATTTTGAAAAGGGCGTATTTGACTTAGGCTCACACTCCTATAACCACGGAAACGACTATGCTTCAGTTGCAAGTGCCAGCGTGCTTTTGCACGAGGTTATTGATGCCCAGTATTGGTTCAGAAGCAACTATAAGGGTCAGGCGCTTCTCGCCTTTGCCGCACCTCTCGGTACAACCACATTAAGCGTTGCCGAGTACCTGACAGGTCCTATGGCGGCAAACCGTAACGGCGGTGACACAGGCATTTTCTATAACACTCTTGACCAGCTTGTTTCAAGAGAGGTTTGGGGTGATATGAACTCCTACATCTCTAAGTCAGACCAAACAGAGGGCGAATATGTATTCGCAAAGAAGGGTGACAAGGATGCTTATTTATTAAAGTTAGATCCTGTTGGTAAGATTACAGGCTATGAGCTTTTGAGCAGCTACAAGAACGCAGGCGTTAACCTTGTATTTGACGAGGCGCAAATGACCTTCGTTGATAAGGGCTACGATGCAGGTACTTACGCATATGACGAAAGCACATATAAGTACACCTTCTGCGAAACAGGCTCATATACCTACGACGGCACATCATTTACATTCGTAAACGACAACAGCGGCGAGTACAGATTGCTCAAGGCTACTAAGGGCTCTTACGAAAAGGGCGTTGAAACCTTGGTTTCCGTTGGCGGCATCACCGTTGAGTGCCTACACGAGATTGGCATATCTGGCTCTATCTATTCAAGCTATTCATCTACAATTTCCAAGCTTGAGCATATGACAAGGTTCGGTATTTGGGGTCCTTCCTATAACGACCTTATCAAGTACATTAAGGTGTACCAGAATGCGAAGGTTGAGGTTGTTGAAAGAACAGAGGATGAGATTACAATTTCTGTAACCGATAACCTTGATGACTTTATGTATAACCACCCTGTAACCGTTAAGGTTGACATTCCCGATAGCTGGACAAGTGTTACAGCTATGCAGAACGGTAAGGAAATACCGCTTGTTTCTATGAGTGAATACTCAAAGACAATTAACATGCAGAAGGTAAGCTGCGCAATTGACGATGGCTTCCTCTATGTTGACGTTGTTCCGGACGGTGGAAATGTTGTTATCACAATGGGTGACAAGGATGCTTCCGTAAATGACTACAAGGATAGGGTAACCGTTTCCTTTGAGGCAGGAAAGGGCAGACTTGAAAGCGAGGAATACGAGGCTAAGGTTGTTGTTGGCGAGGCGCTTGCATCACTTCCAACACCTGAAAGATACGGCTATAAGTTCCTTGGCTGGTTCACAGATGCGGATTGCCAGAATGCAGTTGATGTAAACGCTACATATAGCGAGGACACAACACTTTACGCAGGCTGGGAGGAGCTGCCTAAGTGCACAGACGGCTCATACAATCATAAGTGGGGCGACTGGCTTCCAACAGCAAGTGGCGAACAGCGCACCTGCAAGAACTGCGGCGCTACAGAATCCCGTGAGGCTGAATAAATAAAAAATACTCTGTCGCATCAGCGACAGAGTATTTTTATGTTCTAAGGTAAAAGAGTAACGGTGGAGGCTATGCTATTATATTCGAGAGTTACATCTAACTCAAATATACCAAACAGACTGCCGTCGCCGTTTATAACAAATATTTCATATAGGTAGTATTCGGTGTAGCCGCTTGCGCTATATTCCACATTTCCGCCGCTTCTGCGCACATGGTAGCTTTGGCTCGGGTTGGTTAAGATTACGTTGACGGTAATGTTACCGGATTGGCTGTCGGGCTTATGAAGGGATGTGAAAGCTACCTCGCCGAAGCTTTGCTTTTTGATTAGAACAGAGCTGTATTCTATGTTGCTAACAGAGATGTAGCTGCAGCCTTGGTTTTTGCAGTAGGTAAGAGTTGCCTTAGAGCCATCGCTGTCTATAAGCTGGCAGGAAATGTGCTGTGGCTGCTCACAGCAAGCAACACCCAAGGTCTGCCCTTGGTATGCAGGGAGAGTGGGCTCCTCGTAAGATACGGGAGCTACCCCGTTGCTGTGGGAGTTGGCAGGCTTGGAGGGCACCTCTGTTGCCTCATTACCGCAGGAGAAAAGGCAAAATGCCAAAAGAACAATAGACAATGTAAGCATTAGTAGCTTCTTCATAAAATCACCTCTTTTTTTCTGAGCTTTGCGAAAGATATGTGTATCCTTCTACTCAATAAGACGGGATTTTGCTTGCTTCGGTTACGGATTTTATGAAAAAAGTGATGATTTGCAGTAAATTTATACTATTATGGTATCATTTTTTGCATTTTAAGTGTCTTATTTTGCAACTTGCCTTAGGGGTAATTGACAAATTGCAGAAAATCATATATAGTAAAAACAGAAAAGAGCAAAGGGGTGTAATGGTGAAAATTACAATTGATTATGACAGCTCCGTAAGTGAAACGGAAATACACATAAAATGTGCTTCTATGAATGAGCAAATTGAGAATTTTATATCCGAGTTATGCTTAAACGATTCTAAAATGGTTGGGTATATAGATGATGAGGCGTTTTTTGTGCCACTTTCGGAAATTCTCTATTTTGAAGCGGTTGAGTCGAAAACATTCTTTTATACAAAAGAAAATTTTTACAGGTGCAAATCAACTCTTGTTATATTGGAGGAAAACCTTAAAAATACCACCTTTTCAAGAATTTCAAAAACTGCTATTGCCAATTTGAAAAAGCTGATTAGCATTAAAAAAGCAGATAACAGTAAGCTGTTAGCAACTCTTATAAATGGCGAAAAAATTATAGTATCACGCAAATATGTGGATGAAATAAAAAGGAAATTGGGGGTGTAGTTATGCTGAAAACTTATATAAAAGAGGTTCTTATTTCAATAGGTGCAATGGCGACAGTGTTTATGATTGCTTCTTTTATAAATTCACAAATATTTGATATTGACTTCTTTAGAATGTTAATTGTAATGGGCTTTATCATAACAACATCTAATCACATATTTTTTGGATTAAAGCTAATTTCTCACAATGGAATAATAAACGGTGTTTTACAATGCTCGGTTATGGTATTATCGGCTATATTTTTACCAATGGCATTTGGAATTTTGGAGTTTAAAATATGGAGAATTGTATGGACAGTTGTCATAATTTCAATTCTATATCTTGTTGCTCAAATAATAGTAATTAAATTACAAAAGCGAAGCCTTGAAAAAATTAATGAAAAGCTAAAAGAAAATGAAGAATAGAAATTTAATATGAGAAATTTTTTCAAAAATTTAACCATAGACCTTTTACTTATTTCGATATCTTCAATCCTTGCCGGATGCGCATATTTTATGCTATATTCCATTGTAAATTTAATTATGGGTAGTGTGGTTTGGAATACAATATTATGCGTTGTTTTAATATTTATAAACATACTTGTACCACTGTTGATGGTGAGCTTTAAGAATAAGGTTAACATAATCAATTGTAGATATAAGAAAGAAAAAGGGAAAAGCTTTCGTGCCTTTTTGGCAGAGGAAAGCCCTACGGTTATAGCATTGTTTATTATTTTTCTGATTAGCATTTTCTTTGAAAATTCAATAATGTCTTTGATTTATTTTTCTCTGTTTGCCTTAAATCAATTTGAATTGTCAAATTTTATAGGGCATTTCCTTTCTGTAATTTTGATACTTGTAGTTTATTATACTTACTCGTTTATAGTTTGGAAAAGAATAAATACATTGTCAAGCAAATTGCAAAATAATACTTGACAAATATGCACTTAATGGGTATAATGAATATAGAAAGAGCCATCCGATGACGGTTATGCTCTGAGAAGAATAAGAAACAATCGCCTTACTCGACCAAAAGCTGAGGCGATTATTTCTTTTTTATCGTTTTTTGTTTATAAACACGGCTATGATAGTAAATATCATAGTTACAAAGGCTATTAAAACCTCGTATGTAACAAACATACAATAAAGGTGCGTATAAACAATTCATATCGCACCACTCCTTTCTACCAAGAACCCCAAGCCTCGCACACTCGGCTCGAGGACCCCGGATATGTATTTGAAAGGAGCAAAGAATAACTCCTTTCATTTTATTGAAAAGAGCATAACCGCCACCGTGCAGGGGTTCCCCGAAGCATAAGCTTTGGGGCGTTCCCGTATTGGATGACTCCCGAATGTATATTATCATAAAGTGCAAAATTTGTCAAGTGTATATAGTTAGCCTTACGGAAACCGAACCCATTTGTCTCGGAACGATAAATCCGTGAGCCTTTCTCCGACCTTTGCCTTGAAAGTTTTTTAACTGTCTGCGCCAAAGCTCGAAAAAATCCTCTACGGATTTATTCGTTCGGAGATGCAAGCAGTTTTAAATGAGAA
>JAFTMJ010000061.1 GCA_017452475.1 Clostridia bacterium
ACAGACAGACAGACAGACAGAGCTATAACTCTGTAATTTTTGCGTACAATAAAATAGTTAAATTTGCCATTTGATAAAGGGGATTGAGTACCCTTTTATCAAGTGGCTTTTTTTAACACAAAAAATAAAAAGGAGAAATCAAATGAAAAAGAAAATTTTATTAGTAGCCGCTATGGTTGCTATTGTAGCTTGTCTTTTTGCGCTCGGAGTAAGTGCTGCAGGTTCTACCAGCAACGAGTTTGCAGAGACACCTGATACAATAGAGGGCATAGCTGCACCAACCCAAATCGGCTCAAGCGAAAGAGTTGTTATGTTAGGTAGCGATGGACTTTATTACACATTTCCGGCATACTACATTTTAAACGATAATACATCCTGCTCACTTAAAACAAACAATTCGGTTAACAGTGTACTTGGTTATGCTGACGGCACAAGCCATAAGAGCTACGTTGTACGTATTGAAATTCCTACAGGTGTAACTTACATAAGCGGAAATTTACTTGACTACAATACAAACTTACTTTATGCAAAAATGTCCGACACTGTAACCAATACAGGTACAAAGGTGTTCCAAAGCTGCACAAATCTTGAAACCCTTATTTTGTCAAGCAACCTAACTGTTATACAAAATGACCTTTGTAAGGATTGCAAAAACCTTTCCTCACCAATTGTAATCCCATCAACCGTAACTGCAATTAACGGTTACTGCTTTAACGGATGCGGCAAGCTTACAAGCGTAACAAACTATGCTGAAAATGTAACTAGCATATCAGGCAACGCCTTTTCCGGTTGTCCTATTACTGAATTTAATTTCCCCGATAATCTGACAAGCATAGGTCAGTATGCCTTTAACGGAGCGCAGTTTACAAGCGTTGACCTTCCAAATACTATTACAACACTTGGAAGCGGTGTGTTCCAGGGCTGCACAAAGCTTACATATATTCGTTTCCCCGAAAGATTGACACAGTTGCCTCATGACTGCTTAAAGGGCACAACCGGCAGCTCTATTACAATCGTTGTTCCCAAGGCTTGTACATCAATTTACTCACAGTTTTCACTTGGCAACTCCAGTATTAAAGAAATAATCTTTACAGGCTCCTCTACAGATGCCTTTGTAGCAAGTGTTCAAGAAAAGGCAAGCGGTTGGGTAAGTAAAATTGTTTACGGAAACCATTGTGAGTATTATTATGACAATGCACACGAGGATGATAACAATCCTTGCGTAATTAATTGCACTCGTTGCGGTACTGTTAATGCACCTGAAAGCAACCCTGTTCATAGCATTTCTACCACAATTACATACGCAAGCTTTATGGCTGCAGGAGCTCAGATTGCAGATTGCACAAATGAGGGCTGCACATATTGCGAGGAAACAATAGCTCCCGCACTGTTTGATTGCCTTGGCTACTCAGCACCGGAAAACGGTAACGGCGGAATTGTTCTTGGCTTTATCGTAAACAACACAGCCGTAAATGATTACAAGACAATCACAGGCAAGACAGTTTCCTACGGTGTATTTGCTGTTTTGAAGGATAAGCTTAACGGCGATTTGTTTGTGGACGGAGAAGCAAACAAGAACGCTATTGTTGCTGAAATGACAGGCTACACAACTGCGGCATTTGAAATTAAGGTTACAGGCTTTGCTGATGACCAAAAGGACACTGCACTTGCAATGGGCGCATATGTGGCAGTATCCGACGGGGACACAACCGAGTACTCCTATATGCAGGATAACACCGAGGGTGAGATAGCAAACGGATATTATTTCATCACATTTAACGGTGTAGTTTCATCACAGGCTAACAAAAATTAAACATAAAAATGCTGTTGCAGCCGCAACAGCATTTTTTGTTAGCTAACTATTCTAAAGCCCTTTCCGACTATATCACTGGAGTTGGTGATAACGGTGAAGGCGGTGGGGTCGGTTTCCTTCAAAAACTTTTTGAGCATACCTGCCTGGGTGCGGTTAAGCACGGTGGTTATCATGCTTTTTTCCTCCCCTGAGTAGGAGCCGATGCATTTGGAAATAGTGGCGCCGCGGTGAAGGAAATTGTGGATATACTCGCAGGCTTCCTTTTCTTTGTTTGTAACAATTATAAAATACTTGTTCCTGTTAAAGCCGTCAATTACATTATCCACAATAAAGGACTTAAGCACAAGACCCACAATGGAGTACAGGCAAATTTCCGGGTGGTCGGGGAAGACAAAGCCGCTGGCAATAGCCATAAACGCATCGGAAATCAGTAGGGCTGTGCCAATGTCTGCGCCTGAGAACTTTTTAATTATCATTGCGATAACATCCGTGCCGCCCGAGCTTGCCCCTTGGCTGAACAAAATTGCGCTACCGATGGCAATGCCGCCAATGGTTAAGATAAGCTCCAAGAACTTTTGGTCGGTAATTGGGGCGGAAATGGGCCACACCCTTTCAAAAACAAGGGTGGCGGCGGACAAAAGCACGGTTGAATAAATGGTTTTGATTGCAAAATGCTTGCCGAAAACAATAAGTGCAACGATAAGCAGGGCAATGTTGGCAATTGACATAATTTGCGATTCGCTAACCGCGGGGATAAGCTCGGCAAGCAAAACCGCCAAGGAGCTAACCCCTCCGACAGAGAAGTGGTTGGGAAACTTGAAAAAGTAAATTCCCACAGCGATAATTAGTGTACCTATAGTAATAATAAGGTAGGAAAGAACGGTGCCCCAAACCCTTTGCGCCTTGGTTTTAGGCTTGTTTACGTCGGGCAATTCCTTTGGCTTAAATGGCATACAGTGTTGCTCCTTAACAATAATTTTATCCAAAATCATTATATAATAATGTAAGACCGTTGTCAACATCAAAAAATTTTGAAAAATTTTTAAAAAAGGTATTGACAAAGGGTAGACTGATGTGTATAATGATAATAGGAATTATTACTGATAAGTAATCGGTAGCAAGGAGGACAAAATGAGAAACACTGCTCAGCGTAAAGAAATTTTGGAATTTCTTCGCAGTAAGCGTCATCATTGTAGCGCCATACAGGTCTATGACGCTGTCCGCGAGAAAATTCCTAACATTAGCTTAGGTACGGTGTACAGAAACCTTGGCAGCCTATTGGAAAGCGGAGAGATTATCTCTGTGGAGGCGGTTGACAAGTGTATTTACTATGATGGCTTTGTTGAAAATCACGCCCACTTCGTTTGCTCGGGGTGTAAGCAGATATTTGATTTTCCCATAGAGCCGGAAAAAAGGAGAGCCATAAATGATGCGGGCTTTTCGGTGGATACGGAGAGGGTTATTTACTACGGTACCTGTAAAAATTGCTTAAAAAAATAATTATTTATATTTAAGGAGAAAAGATTATGAAAAAGTTTGTTTGTTCAGTTTGCGGTTATGTTCACGAGGGAGACAGCGCTCCTGAAAGATGCCCACAGTGCAAGGTTCCCGGGGAGAAGTTTAACGAGGTTGTAGAAGGCAATATGACTTGGGCTGCAGAGCACGTGGTTGGCGTGGCAAAGGGCGCACCTGAGGCAATTATTGAGGGTCTTCGTGCTAACTTTATGGGCGAATGTACAGAGGTTGGTATGTACCTTGCAATGGCAAGAGTAGCACACAGAGAGGGCTATCCAGAAATCGGTCTTTACTGGGAAAAGGCAGCATATGAGGAGGCAGAGCACGCAGCTAAGTTTGCAGAGCTTCTCGGCGAGGTAGTAACTGACTCCACAAAGAAGAATCTTGAAATGCGCGTTGAAGCCGAAAACGGTGCAACCCAGGGCAAATTCGACCTTGCAAAGATGGCAAAGGAGCTTAACCTCGACGCCATCCACGACACCGTTCACGAAATGGCTCGCGACGAGGCAAGACACGGCAAGGCTTTCGAGGGACTTCTCAATCGTTATTTCAAAAACTAATATATTGACACTCAAGAAATATAGCTTTACATAAAGGGAATTTGGGAAACCGATTCCCTTTTTTGTTGCACTTTTTCCACAAAAACATGGAATTTTTTATGTAATTTTTAATTTTGATTTTTGGAAAAAGCTCAAAATATGGAAAAATAAATTATGGAAAGTATTTTTATTGAAATGTGATTGCGGTTGTGGTACAATTTAGTTGATAAATAAGAATTAATAGAGGCGATACCATGCAAAACACAGAAATAGAAAAAGCAATAGCGTGGAATCCGTGGCACGGTTGTAAAAAACCATTGGATATTGATGCAAGGAGACACTTTATGATATATGCAAATACAACGGGACTTGTAAATTATGCCGCTCGTTTCTTTCAGGAAGAGCAGCTTAAGGACAGAAAGCTTTGGAAAAAGTTCGTAGATCAGTTTCGAAATCATACCGATACGGTAAATGCCGGGTGGCGCGGTGAGTACTGGGGCAAGATGATGCGTGGCGGAGCACTTGTATATGAATATTCTCACGATGATGGGCTTTATGACGTGCTCACCGAGACGGTTCATGATATGCTGACGGTAGCAGAGAATGACGGTCGCGTTTCAACGTACGATCGCGAGACTGAATTTAACGGCTGGGATATGTGGTGCAGAAAGTACGTTATCCTTGGCTGTGAATATTATCTTGATATTTGTAGGGACGAGGATCTTCGCGCGGAAATCATATCATTTATCAAAGGCTGTGCCGACTACGTCCTTGCACATATTGGAAATGAGGAAGGCAAAAAGCCGATCACCGATACATCAAAGAATTGGCTTGGTATGAATTCCTGCTCTATCTTGGAGCCTTTTGTAAAGCTCTATCGCCTGACGGGTGAGGAAAAATATCTGGGTTTTGCAACCTATATCGTAGAGGAGGGCGGGGCAAAGGGCATCAATATCTTTGAGCTTGCTTACAGAAACGAGATCAAGCCGTATCAGTATGGCGTTTCCAAGGCTTATGAAATGATATCCTGCTTTGAGGGCTTGCTTGAATATTATTACGTTACGGGAATCGAGAAATATAAGACCGCGGTAATCAATTTTGCAAACGCTGTTATTGATACCGAAATATCGGTCATAGGCTGTTGCGGCATTACCCACGAGCTTTTTGACTACACTCGCGCGCGTCAGACCGTCAGATATGAGGGCGAATCTCAGGAGACCTGCGTAACCGTTACTTGGATGAAATTTTGTGCAAGACTTCTTACTCTTACAGGGGACTCAAGGTTTGCAGATTGTATGGAGCAATCCTTTTATAACGCTTATCTCAGCACTCTGAACGTGGAGCGCGTCGAAAGCCCTTACATACAACAGAAGGCGAAAGGTCCTACCGTTTACACCTTTATTCCCGCTGATAGCTATAGTCCTCTGCTTTCGAGAAAGCGCGGAACGCCCATTGGAGGTATACAATTTCTTCCCGACGGATCATATTACGGCTGTTGCGCTTGTATAGTGAGCGCAGGTGTCGGTATGTTTGCGAAGAACATAGTAATCGCAGACGAGATCGGTGTTACCGTCAATTTCTTTGAGAGCGGCACGTATACAGTACAGTACGGCGACACTACCATTGAAATTAAGCAGGAAACCGATTATCCCTTGGATGGCAGAGTTAAGCTTCAAATAAGCACCGACAAGCCAACGCAATTTGCGCTTCGTATCCGTGTTCCTTCGTGGACGGGTAAGGGCGGCAGTTATGCTACGTACAAAAGGGAATGGTTTAATGATGAGATCGTTGTCGAATATCCAATGAAACTTCACACGCAAACTCCAGAAGCGTGGGATGAAGAAACAATCTACGTCCCTGGTCCTACCGCAGTGCATCACGATGAAAACAACGACCATTATGTTACACTGTTCCGTGGTCCAATTACGCTGGCAGTTGATTCACGAATGGGCAAGGCAGCTGACTCGGTATTTGATTTTGAACCCATTGGCGAGATTTGTGCCGACCGTGAGATCGTTCGCGGTGTTCCGTGTCTTCTGAAGATGCGGTTTACTGATAAGAACGGTGGTGAATTCTATCTTGTAGATTATTCCTCGGCAGGAAAGGATTGGAATACTGAAATTGCTGCTTGGTTGAGAACTAAGTAATGAAATTTGTGTTTTTGTGATTCTCAGCCCATTTTAAGTTCTCGCTTATACTTATAATAACTATTCCTTGAACATTCACAAAGCTTTTCACGACATACTAAGATTGTACGCGACGAGGCAAGACACGGAAAAGCTTTCGAAGGTTTGCTCAATCGTTACTTTAAATAATAAATACATAAAGGGAGTGCATAAGTGCTCCCTTTTTTCGTGTCACCTCATCCACCGCCAAGGGCGGTCCCCCTTCCCTTGCAGGGCAGCAACCCTTTTGTCGCTTTGCGACATTTCCCCTCGCAGGGGAATCTCCCACTGGGGAAGGCTATTGGCAAGGCATTTGAGGGACTTCTTAAGAGATATTTCAAATAATCTTGTAAAGCCTTATAATATAAGGGTTTTAGAACTTAATACATAGAGGGAATGAGTTTAACTTGTTCCCTTTTTTATATGCCTCCTTTGTAAAGGCACCCGCAGGGCGTGCGTTAGAAGAGGTGGCACGACTTGTCGTGACGGAGGGATTGATTTTCCACAAAAACATGGAATTTGTGATTATGTAAAATTACTAATATCTTGAAAATCCTTCTATTGTGTGGTAAAATTCAATTGATAAATATGAATTTGCAAAGGAGAGGTATCATGCAAAAGGATAGAAAAATTATAGACAGCCACTTACACATATCAAAATGGGGGGAGGAGGACTTCGTTTCCTGCTTTGACAGCTATGTAAAGGAGCATGGCATTCACGCCCTTAATATTTGTTCAATTCCACTTTGTCAGTCTAACGTGTGCAACAATATTATGCTGGGCTTTTTCAAAATAGCAAACCCCAACACTTATTTGCACGGTGGCATTGAGTATATAAAGGTTCCCATAGATAATATGCCAAAGGATATGGACGCCCTTACACAGTATCGCGAGCTTATGGAAATAGGCTTTGATGGAATTAAAATGCTGGAGGGAAAGCCAACAGAGCATAAAAGAATAGGCAAAAGCCTTAACCACCCTGCCCTTAACAAGCTGTACGAGCAAATGGAAAAGGACGGCACTCACCTTTTAATGCACGTCAACGACCCTGATGAATTCTGGGACTTGAAAAGAGCACCGGACTGGGCGGTCAAACAAGGTTGGACATATACAGACGGCTCATTTGCCTCTTATGAAGAAATACAGACGCAAACCATAAAAATTCTTGAAAGCTATCCAAATCTTAGCCTGACCCTTGCTCACTTTTTCTTTTGTAGTAAGGAGCCGGAGATTTTAGAAAAGCTTTTCGCCCTTTACCCCAACCTGTGTGTGGATTTAACCCCCGGGGGAGAGATGTATGTTGAGTTTGAAAAGAATTATGATTACTACAAGGATTTCTTTAATAAGTACTCCGACAGGCTTATTTTTGGCACAGACTGCTCATATATGTGTGACGAAAAATACGCAAATTGGATATTCAATGTCGTAACAACCTACATAGGCACAAGCAAAGAGGTTAAAAGCTTCGATGATAAAATCCTTAAGGGACTTGGCTTGCCAAGGGAGAGGGTTGACAACATTTTCTTTGCCAACTTTGAACGTCGTGTTGGCACATCTCCAAAGGTGATAAATAAGGAGAAATTTAAGGCGTATATAGAAAAGTACTCCTTTGCGTTGACGGATTCTGACAAGCAAAAAATAGAGCTTCTTTCACAAAAGTATTTGAAACAATAAAAAATGCGAGCTATTATAGAAAATGGCACGCGACGAGGCAAGACACGGAAAAGCATTCGAGGGACTTCTTAACAGATATTTCAAATAATCTTGTAAAGCCTTATATTACAAGGACTTTGAATACACAAAGGGACAGAGAAATCTGTCCCTTTTTTGTTTAGTTGTCGGTTATTTCATCAAGATACGACATTATTTTTTTAATGTAGTCAATCTTATAACTACGGATTTGACGTGGAGCGTTTACTTCACCTGGGATTTCAAGATTATATAGTCCTTGGTAGTTTATTGCTTTTGCTTCACTAATTACGGTTTTGAAATCCACGCTTCCCTTTCCGTATGGCATAAGGTGTTGGTCACT
>JAFTMJ010000062.1 GCA_017452475.1 Clostridia bacterium
AATGTAAGCCACGGATGTATCCGTTTGACTGACCTGACTATCATCACATAAAAGCCTTGCTACGGCGGCAGGATCACTCATTTCTTCCTTGCTCAGCTCCCTGAGCCTTTCGCCGTTTACGCCGTAGCATACCCATCCCTCGGTATCCTCAAGAACAACCTCGGTTACGGCAGAAAACGAAAAGGCTGAGCCGGATATTCTTTCTATACCCGCAGGCAGGGTGATCCTTGCGCTCAATTACCCCGAAAAAGCGTAATACTCTATTTCTTCTGCGTGGAAATTCTCTCCAAAATCAATTTTCTCAAGATACGCAGTAAAACGAGGCGGTATTTTCTCAACATTCACACCGTCAGCAAAGCGCACCTGCTTCAGTTTATCCCATCTGAGCACAGGAAGCTGTTTTATAGTCGATTGCCATCATAGCCTTTTCATTCTCAAAGGCTTCCGCTAAAACTCCGACAGTACCTTCTCTGATGCTTACTGTCTTCGCCTCGGGATCGCAGGCTATCAGCCAATTTCCCAAATACGTCAAGCCGTTTTACGTTTCACCCATTACAATCGCGCAATTTTCAAATGCATCGTCGCTAAGCTCCGTAACGGTGGCAGGAATGGAAGTAACTAAAAGTGAGCGGCAATTTATGAACGCCTGACTCCCGATAGTCTTAAGTCCATCGTTGAACTCGCACACGGAAAGCGAGACGCAATTTGAGAATGCCCGATCGTAGATGCGTCTGAGTGAAGCCGGAAAGGTTATCTCAGCAAGCGCGGTACAGTTACCAAAAGCAAACTCACCTATAGAATAGAGCGATCGAGGCAGCTCAATACTTTCGAGTGACGTACATCCCGCAAAGATACCGGAAGGCAGGTGGGTTAGCGATTGAGGAAGCTCAATGCTTTCAAGCGACGTACACTCCGCAAACATCTCGATAGGCAGGTTTTTTAGTGATCGAGGAATCGTAACCTGTTTAAGCGAGCTACAGCCCTTGAACGTACACTCTGCAATCACCTTAATTGACTCGGGAAGGGTTATCTCGGCAAGCGCCGTACAGCCTTCAAAAGCATGTGCTCCCAATACCTCCAGCGAGGACGGAAATGAAATCTTCTCCAAAGAGGAGCATCCCCTAAAGGCGCACTTTTGAATCTTCTTGATTGACTCGGGAAAGGCTATCTCGGCAAGCGCCGTACATCCTTCAAAAGCACTATCTTTTATTATCTCCAGCGAGGACGGAAATGAAATCTCCTCCAGAGAGGTGCATTCCTTAAAGGCGTTATATCCAATTTCCTTAACTGACTCGGGAAGCGTTATCTCTGCAAGTGCCGTACAGCGCTCAAAAGCACCATAATCTATTACCTCCAGCGAGGACGGAAACGAAATCTTCTCCAGAGAGGTGCATTCCTTAAAGGCGTTATATCCAATTTCCTTAACTGACTCGGGAAAGGTTATCTTGGCAAGCGCCGTACATCCTTCAAAAGCACTTTCATTTATTCCCTCCAGCGAGGAAGGAAATGAAATCTTCTCCAAGGAACTACATCCTATAAAAAATCCTACCGGAACATACGTTATTCCCTCGGAAAAGATCACCTTCTTCAAATTCAAACATTCACTGAATCCTCTCCTCTGCGCTTCCCGAATACCGACGAGTGAAAAATTACAATTTCCCTCAAAACGAATAGCTATTATCTCGTCATGACCACCCAGGTTACTCAACCAACTTGATATAGTCGCGCCATCCGGTATTACCACCTTGACCTTTTCCTCGGTTATCTTTATATCAACTATAACGCCATCCTCATCGGTAATAAATTCGTATCCCACACCCTCGCGTATCCACCATTCATCGTCGTACGTTACCATATAGAAGATACAAAACAGAACGGAAAGGAGTATTACAATGGCAATGGCTAAAATAACCGTTTTCTTTTTTCTTTTTTCCATTTTAACAACCGTTCCTTTCTATCAGTAAAAAATTTATTATCGAATTTCTGCAAAAGCGCAAGCGCGCTGTCACTGTCGGAAAACGCGCCCCACGCAAGCACTGCTTCCGATTTTAGAATAACACACGCAATCATACTTGTCAATTGATAAAATGTAAATTCACCGCCCTTTTTTCGGCTTGATCCAAGTAAATTTTCACATTTTTATGACCATGCCTTTCCGATAGTAACTGCGAATTTTTGCCTACAAATGTTTTGGATAATCCAAGGCAAAAATCCGATGTCTGAAAAAGAACCCCTTGTGGCACCTGCCGTAGAGCAGGTGCCACAGTTATATTCGCCTCTGGCGAGTTCTATTGCATCGTAGTGGTATTCGGCTATCGCCGAGTGATATTTGCTACGCGAGCTTGTGAGGCGAATATAATATCACTGCGACCATCGGGAGCAATATCTCTGTTGCTTGCAACAATATCACGCTGACACGGTCAGCATATCACTTCCAATTTGATACGGCATTTGCGTCTACAAATGCAGTGCTTGTCAGGAAAAATGACAAGTTATAGGTGAACAAAAAAGCTCGTCAGATTGCACCTCCCGGAAGGTAATTTTACAAAATTAGCTAAATATATTTACATATCCAGAAATTTGTGATATAATAATTATGCCAAACGAACTTAATAATCGCGCTGATAGGTATATTTTTCCTTTAAGGGATAATTATACCCTTTTTGTGCATACCATTAAACGAACCCATTTGGTAAAAATGCGACTCCCGTTTGATGGTGTAATATCTATCGGCGTATAAGTTCGTTTGGCGACAACTTGGAGTTGCGTTTTTCGGTGCGTAGCTTCGGTTGCGCACCTTTTTATATGCTGATGGGGGATATATGAACAAGAACATTCAAGAAAAGATCATAGACATTACCGGTATTGAGCTTACGCCGGGAACCCTACCGTTTGCCTTGGTAACGGCGAGCAAGGTTTTGAGTGTTGTTGCGACGAGTGTGATTACTTTTTGCTTTGTTTTCCCGAGTTTGATGTTCAAATCAAAAAAGAAAATATTGCTACAAGTAAAGATAATACTCCAAAATAGTCAAAAAATGACAGAGAATGTAAAGTGTTCTCTGTCCTTTTCCTGTCAGTTCGAGATGGAAGGCACCCCTTTCGGTGTCCTTTTTGTTTTATTGTATTATGTGCTATAGGGACTTGAACGCAGCTTTAAGAAAAGCATTCGGGGAATGTTTTTTAGCGGTGACTGAAGGATTTTTTGTGGCACAACTATATTTTCGCACTCCTTGCCTCAAAAAATTCAAGAGCAAAGTCCCGTTTCTCGCACCAAACAAAAAAGGATGGTTTAATACCATCCTTTTTTGTTTGATACGAGGTTAAAAACGGGACTTGAAGTGGAGCGGTACCTGAATGCCCTTTCGGGGAATGGGCAGAACCGCGACTGACCGAAGCCCGCAGGCTGAGAACCAGTCCCGTTTCTCGCTTCTGCATTTCCCTTTCTCAGTTATTCCTCACAAGTATATATCCCCCTATTGAAAGCGTGCCCTTACGCCTTGCCATTTTAAAACGGAATGAATGGATGATTTCAAGCGCAGATTTAATAATCGCCTGTGTTTATCATAGCTTTGGCGGTGCTTATAAGTCTTTGCAATTCGCATTAAGAAAGAAAAAGAGAGTAATTAATATAGCACAGTAAAAACACCCACCGCAGCTGATAACCCAAAATCAGATGCGGTGGGGCTTTTATTATTCTATTATAATAATGTAGGCTTTATTAGTTTTCGCCCTGGATATCATCAGAGGCGCCGCCTGTTGTTCCGCCTGTTGCTGTGGAAGAGTCGGTTGTGGAGCCGCCCGCCACAGAGGAATCAGTTGGATTTGGGTCGTTTGTGGACTCAGGTGTGGAGCTTGGTGTTGGGTCAACATCGTTTGAACCGCCGTTTGAGGAGGTGGTTGTGTTTGTTACAGGCTTCTTTGAGCTTGCGCTTGGTCTTGGAACAGATGAGGAGGTGGTGGAATTATTGTTGTGTTCATGCTCGTTTTCCTCGTTCCAGGTCTGACAGCCTGAAATAATAAGTCCTACTGAGCTTGCAACCATAAGTATAGCAAGGATAATTACAACTACCCTTACCGCAATGGTGCTTGCGGGTGTTTTCTTCTTTTTGATTTGCTTGTTGCCGTTGTTACGCTTTGCCATTTTAATTTATCTCCTATTACTTTATTTTCATTTGCTTTGCCCTTATATCCTTTTCTAACATCAAAACACCTGTTGCAGGAATTTTCAGCTTCCTGTAATGGGAGTTTGCCTCGGGATACTTGGCTTCATAATCTTTTATTACTTGGGTTATTTTTTGATTTTTCTTAAGGTTCATTGCAAAGAGAATGGTGCCTATGGAGGTCCTTGTTGTCTTAATCGGGATTAAGGAAGGTCTTATAAGGATTGCCTTATGCTCGGAGTTAATCATCATAATGTAATCATCGTCCTCCTCGTAGATAATGCTGACTACGGGGGAAGCGTCCGAATATGCCTTCTTTAGCTTTTTGCGGTTACCCTGTGTGGCGTATTGGTCCATTGGCACCCTTACCGCCTTGCCGTTTTCGTAGAAGAATATTACTCTGTTTTCCTCGGTGAGGACAGGGTTAAGCTTCATAGAAATTACATGCTCATCAGGGTCAAAGCTCAGCTTCTTTGGAACATAGATGCCAAGCTCCGATGCCTTTGTAAGCTCAAAGTCGGACATTTTTGCAAAATAAAGCTGCGCCTTGTCGGTAAAGAAAATCATTTCATCCTTGTTGCTAACCTCGCACTCAAGGATAATTTCATCGCCCTCCTTAAGCTTTTGCTCGGCGTTACCGCGCAGGGACTGCTGTGTGATTTTCTTTAAATATCCGTCCTTTGTAAAGAACAAAAATGCTTGATAATCCTCAATCATCAGCTCCTTATCAAAGGTCTTGATTTCTGTTGCCTCTATTATGTCTGTGCGCCTTGGCTGACCGTATTTTTTCTTGATTGCGGTTAGCTGCTTAATTATGTACTGCTTCATTTTTATTTCATCATAAAGCAAATCGGTAAGCTCCGCAATTTCCTCATCAAGGGACATAATTTCCTCAATGCGGTTTGCAATATACTCACGGTTTAGGTGGCGCAACTTAATTTCCGCTATATACTCTGCCTGGTCCTTATCAATGTCGAAGCCCACCATAAGGTTTGGCACAACATCCTGGTCCTTTTCCGTATCACGGACAATGCTTATCGCCTTGTCAATGTCAAGCAAAATTTTCCTAAGACCGCGAAGCAGGTGGCGCTTTGCCTTTTTCTTCTCCAAATCGAAGAAAAACTCACGCCTTAAGCATCCTGTGCGGAACTTAATCCACTCAACTAAGATTTCCTTAATTCCAAGCTGCTTAGGAACACCGTCTATTAAAACATTGAAGTTGCACGCAAAGCTATCCTCAAGAGGGGTGAATTTGTATAGCTTTTGCATAACGGAGTCGGGGTCAGAGCCCTTCTTTAGGTCGATTGCCAGCTTAAAGCCGTCCTTATCGATTTCATCTCTTACCTCGGTTATCTCCTTAACCTTACCCTCCTTAACCAAGTCAAGAATTTCCTTCTTGATTGCCTCAATGGAGGTGGAGTATGGGATTTCTATAACCTCAATGCAATTTTCTGACTCATCATAAACATATTTTGCGCGGATTTTAACAGGGCCCTTGCCTGTTTCATACACCTTTTTCATTTGCTCCCTATCGTAAACCACAGAGCCGCCGCCCGGGAAGTCGGGGGCTAACATAATGTCAAGGAGCTTCTCTGTATCTATCCTTGGGGAACGAAGGATTGCAATTGTTGCATCACACACCTCACTTAAGTTAAAGGAGCAAATTGAGGATGCAAGACCAACGGCAATGCCCAAGTTTGGGGACACAAGCACATTGGGGAAGGATGTGGGCAAGAGCCGCGGCTCCTTCATTGTGCTATCGTAGTTATCAACCATTTCAACGGCGTTTTTGTCAATACCGTTAAAAATCTCCTGGCAGAAGGGGTCAAGCTTTGCCTCTGTATATCTTGAAGCGGCAAATGCCATATCACGGCTATATTGCTTACCGAAGGAGCCCTTAGAGTCAACAAAGGGGTGCAAAAGGGATGCGTTTCCCCTTGTCAAGCGCACCATTGTTTCGTAAATTGCCATATCTCCGTGGGGGTTCAGCTTCATCGTTTCGCCGACGATGTTGGCGCTCTTTGTCCTGTGACCTGTCATCAAGCCCATTCTGTACATTGTATAAAGAAGCTTTCTGTGAGATGGCTTAAAGCCGTCAATTTCAGGAATAGCACGGGACACCATAACGCTTACCGCATAGGGCATATAGTTAGACTCTATTGTTTCCGTTATGGGCTGATATATAGGCTCGCTTTCAACATAGGTTTCTTTTCTTATCTGCTTTTTCTTTGCCTTTGCCATTTATACCTCCTCTTATTTGATGATTTTGTGCGCGCAGGCACGAATCATTCTGTTATAAATTGCCAGGGACTCTCCCGTATCATCGGGAAGATGCGCATAAATGGTGTCAACCCCCATTTTATCCGCTTTTCTTAAAAGAATAAACAGCCTTTTTGTCTGATTCTTTATATCTTCTCTTTTACCGACAGGCAAAAGATTTTTGTTTTCCAAAAGTGGCAGCTCCTCATCGTAGCACATAACCGCGCAGCTTTCGGCTTTCTGCTTTTCCTTTGTAAATTCAACAAAATTAACGCTTTTGTCATCTATTAAGTACAGCTCTGCCGCAGGGGCATAGTGCTTATACTTCATACCCGGGGAAAGTGGCTTTTCCCCTGCCTTCAGCTCCTCCTTGACTGCGCCCGCAATGCTGACATTTTCGCAAAAATCCTTCAGCATTTCAACAGTAACCGCGCCCGGGCGGAGCAAAACAATTTCATTTTCCGTTATTTTAATAACCGTGGACTCAACACCCACATCACATTCGCCGCCGTCAAGGATAAGGGGGATTTTGCCCTCCATATCGTCAAAAACGTGGCTTGCGGTTGTGGGGCTTGGCTTGCCTGAGCTGTTTGCGCTTGGGGCGGCAATCGGTATTCCCGCCATTTCTATCAGCTTATTTGCCACGGGATGGGCAGGGCATCTAATAGCCACGCTGTCAAGCCCTGCGGTAACCTCCGCGGGGATAACCTCCCTCTTTGGCAAAATAACCGTCAAGGGCCCGGGCATTAGCTTGTCCGCCAATTTATAGTAAAGGGGATTTGTGTAGGCAATTTGCTCCGCATCTAAAGGATTTGCAATATGAACAATTAAGGGGTTGTCCCCCGGTCTGCCCTTTGCCTTAAAGATATTAAGACAGGCATTCTTATCAAAGGCGTTGGCGCCCAAGCCGTACACGGTTTCTGTGGGGATTGCCACAAGCTCACCCGTGCGCAAAAGCTCCGCCGCCTTATTTAAAATGTCAAGGCTATCCTTGTCTACCTTAAAAATCTCCGTTACCATTTTTGTGTCCTTTTAATCTTGATTACTACCCTTTAGCTTTTCAGCCGCATCCGCGGTTGCAAGCTTGTCAAGCATCTCCCCAATGTCGCCGTTTAAAAACGCCTCAAGGGAATAGATTGTATAGCCGATACGGTGGTCGGTAACACGGCTTTGCTGATAGTTATAGGTCCTTATCTTTTCGCTCCTGTCACCTGTGCCAACCTGGCTCTTACGCTCGGATGCTATCTTATCATTCTGCTCTCTTACCTTAATGTCATAGAGCTTTGTCCTTAAAATTTTAAATGCCTTATCCTTATTCTTGAACTGGCTGCGCTCATCCTGGCACTCAACAACAATGCCTGTTGGCTTGTGGATTAGGCGGATTGCGCTTTCGGTTTTGTTAACGTGCTGTCCGCCTGCGCCGCTTGACTTGCAGGTTTCAACAATAACATCGCCCATATTAAGCTCAACCTCAACATCCTCAGCCTCGGGAAGCACGGCAACCGTTGCAGTGGAGGTTTGCACCCTGCCCTGTGCCTCTGTTTCGGGCACGCGCTGAACACGGTGAACGCCGCTTTCAAATTTGAAGCGAGAGTATGCTCCCTCTCCCGAAATCATAAAGGTGACCTCTTTAAAGCCCTTTAATCCTGTTTCGTTAGCCCCTGTCAGCTCAAACTTAAAGCCGTTTGCCTGGGCGTACATTGAATACATACGGTAAAGGTCGTAGGCGAACAAAGCCGCTTCCTCTCCCCCTGCGCCTGCGCGGATTTCAACAACGACGTTTTTGTCATCGTTGGGGTCCTTGGGGATGAGCAGAAATTTAAGCTCCTCTGTAATAAGCTCTATTTTGTCCTTACACTCCTTGTATTCCTCAAGGGCAAGGTCATACATTTCTCCGCTTTCCTCCTCCATTAGGAGCTTTGCGCCCTCTAAATCGGAGGTTGTCTTTTTATATTCACGGTACTTCTCAATAACAGGGGTCAGGTTTTTGTACTCCTTCATAAGCTTGGTAAACTCCTGCTGGTTTGAAACCGTTTCGGGGTTTGCAAGCGCCTCCTCAAGCTGTAAAAACCTTGCCTCTGCCTCGTTTAACTTATTGAACATACATTTTCCTTATTTCTTTTTTACAATGTGAATTGCAAAGCCGCAAACCTCGCCCTTAAGATAGCAGATTGTTAAGTTGCCCTTTGCATCGTACTTAGCGGTTTCCTCGTTAAACTCAATGCCCATTCTTTCAAGATAAGCACGAGCCCTGTCGGGGAAGTTGGTTGCAATTGCAATATGGCCGTGGGTGCCAAGGTACTTGGAGTGCATAAACTCAAACTCTGTGCCTGCAAATGTGGAGGAGTTACCAACCTTGCAATCAAGACCGAACATAGCGCAAATAAGCTTAGCACCTGCCTGCGCCTCCTCAGAGCCCTCACAGTTAATGCCGACATGAACAAGCTTGAAGCCAAGCATTTTCATAACCGCATTTCTTGTAAGACGGGTGATTTCCTCAAAGTTGCCTGCGTCTATTAGCGCATCCTTAACCATAAAGCTTCCGCCGCACGCGATAATCTTGCCGAAGCTGAGATAATCAAGCATATTGTCCTCGTTAATGCCGCCTGTGGGCATAAACTGAATTTGCTGATACGGAGCCGCCATAGACTTAATCATATTAATGCCGCCTGCTGCCTCCGCAGGGAAGAACTTAACAGCGGTAAGACCCATTTCAATTGCCTGCTCAACCTCGGAGGGTGTTGCGCAGCCGGGGAGAACGGGCACGCCCCTTTCAAGGCAGTGCTTAACAACACGGGGGTTAAAGCCCGGGCTAACGATAAACTTAGAGCCTGCCGCAATTGCCTCATCCGCCTGCTCGGGTGTTAAAACCGTGCCTGCGCCAACCAACATATCGGGCATTTCCTTTGTAATCTTAGCAATAGCCTCCTTGGCGCAAGCGGTTCTGAAGGTGATTTCCGCACAGTTAAGACCGCCATCTGCCAAAGCCTTTGCCAAGGGAACCGCATTATTTACATCTGTGATTTTAATAACGGGCACTAAGCCGTAGTTATGTAATTCTTTTATAATATCCATTTTTATTTCCTCTTAATGTAATTATTTGCAGAAGGCTACAAATGCCTTGTGTGTTTCGTAAAGGTCGTTCTTTGCAATAACCTCAAGGGGCGCGTGCATTGACAAAACAGGCACACCCAAGTCAACGGTGTTGATATTTTGGTTTGCAATGTACATAGCAACCGTTCCGCCGCCGCCAACATCAATCTTGCCAAGCTCGGCTGTTTGCCATGTGATTTTGTTTTCCTCAAAAATTCTTCTTATGAAGCCAACATACTCTGCGCTTGCATCGTTGGTGGAGCTTTTTCCGCCGCCGCCTGTGTACTTATTCATAACAACGCCGCAGTTAACGATTGCGCTGTTCCTCTTTTCAAATACCTCAGGATACATTGGGTCATAGCCTGCGGAAACATCGGCTGAGAGGCACATAGAATTTGCCCTTACAACATTGGGGTTGCCGCCAAGCTGCTTGGAAATTTCCTCAAGCAGGTCAACAATCAAGCGGCACTTCATACCGCTAACACCCTCAGAGCCAATCTCCTCCTTGTCGGCTAAAACGCACATAAGTGTGTGTGCGCTGTCCTTACACTCAATGATAGAGGTAAGCGCCGGGTAGGAGCAAACCCTGTCATCATGACCGTAAGCGGCAATGAAGGAACGGTCAAGACCCATATCCCTTGCCTTGCCTGCGGGAGTTGCAATAAGCTCTGCGCTTACAAAATCCTTTTCTGTAATGCCGTACTTATCATTCAAAATCTTAAGCATATTAAGCTTAACCTTTTCATCAATATCACCGTCAATTGGCTGTGAGCCGATTAAGAGGTTAAGGCTCTCGCCTGAATGGGCGGTGCCAAGGGGCTTTTGCGACTGCTCCCTTGCAAGGTGGGGCAAAAGGTCGGTAATGCAGAAGATTGGGTCATTTTCGTCCTCACCGATGGTGATTTCCACATTTGTACCGTCAAGCTTTGTCACAACACCGTGGAGCGCCAAGGGGATTGTAACCCACTGGTACTTCCTAATACCGCCGTAGTAGTGTGTCTTAAGATAAGCAAAGCCCTCGTTTTCAAACATTGGGTGCTGCTTTAAGTCAAGGCGTGGAGAGTCGATGTGCGCCGCGCAAATTCTAACGCCGTTTTCGATATTTTCAGTGCCTGCTGTAAATGCAAACAGGCTCTTATCTCTGTTATTGTAGTAATACTTGCCGCCCTTTTCGATTTTGCCGCCAAGGGTGTATGGCACAAAGCCGTTTGCCTCAAGGAGCTTAATGCCCTCCTTAACTGCCTCACGCTCTGTCTTTGCGTTGTCAAGGAAGCTCATATATCCCTTTGCATACTTTTCAAGGGCGCGCTCGTCCTTCTTTGTGCGAACCTCGAAAACATTTTCCTTCTTGTAGCAAAGCTGCTTCTTTAATTCCTGTAATTCGTTCTTTTTCATATCTATCTCCTTTTTAGTAGTACAGACTTTCATATTTGTCCACAGCTACCTCTATTTTATTAACATAATTTTGGGTTTCGGGAAACTGAATTTTAAAGGGCTTATTTTCAAGCCACTTGTCCACATTGCCTGTGCCTGCGTTATAGGCGCAGAAGGCAAGGGTCCAGTCCTCATATTTTTTATAAAGCATACTAAGATACAGGGTACCGTACTTAATATTCTCTTCCTCGTTATATATGCCCCTCTCCGCCTCCTGCCTTTCCTTGGCAAGCCAAGAGTAGGTTTTGGGCATTAGCTGCATCAAGCCGCAAGCCCCCGCCTCCGAATGGGCACTTGGGTCAAAGCCGCTTTCCACAAAAATGACTGCGTAAACAATATGCTCGGGTACGCAAAATTCCTTTGCATACCTTTCCACATGCTCACTGTACCGCCGCGGATAGAACAGTCGCTGGCAGTAGAAGTTGCCAACCGAGCTTATCGCCACGATGACGGCAACCGTGATTAGGGTAATTATTACTTTAGTTTTGTTAAGCTTACTCAACCTTTAGTTCCTTCAATATTGTAACCACTTGACAATCAAGGTCCTTCCCGTCTGTATTGTCAACCTCGTATGTACAAAGCTCCCTCAAGCGCTCATCACTTAGCTGCGCCCGTAGCCTTGATTTTGCCTGTTCAACCGTAACACCGTCACGCTGAACAATCCTTTCAACCTTGGAGTCATACGGTGCGGTGACGCAAACGGTCACATGACACATTTTATCAAAGCCGCTTTCAAACAAAACGGGGGCATCAACTATTACCGCCCGATAGCCACAAGACGCATAAAGGGCAATATCCTTCTCCGTTTCGATTTTTATATATTTGTGGGTGATGCGGTTTAGGTCCTTCAGCCTTTCACCGTTACCCTCTGCAAAGACGATTTGAGCAAGGCGCCTTTTGCTAACCTGCCCGTTTTCCAAAATTCCTTTGCCAAAGGACTGAACAAGCTCGCCCTTGCACTCCGCGCTGACAAGCACCCTTTCCCTATACACCTTATCGGTGTCGATATGGGCAACGCCGTATTTATTGAACACACGGCAAATATAGCCCTTGCCCGAGCCGCTTGAGCCGCACAAGCCGATTATAACCATACAAAAGCTCCCTTCGGAGAATTAAACCTTAAGCTCCTTGCCCAGGCGCGCAGACTCATAGGCGCGCTCAAGAATGAGCTGAACATATGCTCCGCTTTCAAAATCGGGCATTGGCTTTTTGTTATTCTCCACACTGTCAACAAAGCTATAATAGCTGCCGAGATGACCCCGCAGCCAGCCGATTGGCGCCTTAATGCCGGGGAAAATGCCACCGGGCGCAGGATACCTGTTAACACACTCGATTTTAGTGTAGCCGCAATATCCGCCAAGGTTGCCGCCCTGAGCCGAAGCATCATAGAAATACAGAAAATTAGGGTCCATCAAATCAAATTTAATACTACCCTTATCCCCGTGGATTTCAAGCACCAAGTCGTCATTTGCGCCCGTGGTGATTTTGCTGATTTCAAAGGTACCGACCCCGCCGCCCTTCAAGGTGGCTATCATATAAAACGCCTCGTCCGCATTTGTTTCCCAAGGCTGCCCCCCAACACCTGTGCGAAGGGGATATGCAATTTGGCTCTTACCTATCACGCTTTCAAGCTCGCCGCACAAATGGTAAATCAGGTCAACTGCGTGGGACCCTAAGTCAAAGAGGACACCGCCGCCGCAAATATCCTTATCCTGCTTCCAGCCCGCCTTTTTTTCAGTATCAAGGGCGGAGGAGTGAAGGTATTTTACCGAAAAGGAAAGCACCCTGCCAACCTTACCCTCATTTATAATCTCCTTGGCGCGCATAATGGGGGACATAAAGCGGTTGTTAAACACCATTTGGCATTTAACTCCCCTTTCCCTTGCCAGGTCACTTAACTCCCTTGCTTGGGCGTAGTTAACCGCCAAGGGCTTTTCACAGTAAACGTGCTTACCTGCCAAAATAGCCTTTTTTGCGGTTTCATAATGGTAAATGTTCGGGGTACAGATATCAACCGCGTCAATTTCACTGTTGTAGATAATATCATCCTCATTGTCAGTATAGAAGCCAAGGTCATACGCCTTAGCGGCATTTTCGGCATTTGCCAAATTGCGTGTGCAAACGCCAAGCACCTGCACATCAAAGGAGCTACCGAAGAAAAACGGTAGATTTTTAATGCAATATGCATGGGTTTTACCCATTGAGCCGAAGCCTAAAATGCCGATTTTCATAAAATGACCCCACTTTTTCACTATACTCACTATATTATAGCATTATAAAATATTTTTTTCAATATTATTTTATAATTATTTTATAATAATAAGAAGAAATTATTCATCAAAGCAAAAAAATCACCTGCCGCGAAAATCCAGCAGGTGAATTTTTGATTATTCCTGTGCCTCAGGCTCAACATAAGCCGCCCGGAAGTTAAAGGTATCAAGGGTTAGCTCTGTGTCGCTCTCGGTTAAAACAGCTTCAAATCCCTCCAAGAACAGAAGGTATGCCATACCCACAAGCTGCTTTGCGTTTTGTGCGGTAATTGGGTCGCCGTTTGTTTCCTCGTAGTTAATGTAATCAAAGGTGAATATTTGGTTAAGCTGAGCGTCGCTTATCATACCGTCCTTCTTCTCAACAAGGATTGTTGATTTCACCTTACCCTCTGCGGTGTACTGCGACCAAACGTGGTCAAAGAAGCGAACGGTGTACTCCTCCTTTATCTCATCGATTAGGAACTCAAAGGTGTACACGTTTCTGCCGCCGTCAATCCAGTTGACGGTTACGGTCAGCTCACTGTCCACACTGTCATACATTAAACGCATGGTCCTACCGTAGGCTGAGGCAGTTTCCTTCCTCAAAACTCTTTCAAGGATATACTCCTTATTCGGGGTTACCTTGTCGTAGTTGCGCATTAAATAATTTGCAAGAACATTGTGACCAACTATTTTAAGGGTTTCTGTATATACCTCGTAAACATCCTTTGGCGCGCTTGTGTCAAGCCCTTCAAAATTACTGATGTGCAAGGCAAGGTTAAGATTTTGACCGTCTGTCAGCACCTGGGTGTTAATGCCCACAACCTCGCCCTTTGAGTTAACAAGGGGTCCGCCGCTGTTACCGGGGGAAACGGGGGCGGTAAAGACGATAAAGTTACTGCCGTTAATTCTTTTGCTTGGGTTAGCCACAACACCATCCGTAAAGATGTCATCAATACCCAAAGGACTGCCTAAAGCGTACACAGGGTCGCCTGTTTTTACATCGGCGGCAGACATCTTTAGGTAAGAATTACCCACAAGGTCTATTTTAATTAAGGCAAGGTCCGCTGCCATATCATAGGCAAGAATTTTTGCAACCGCGTATTCAGCGCCGCCATAAAGCTTAACCCTTAGGTTATATGCGCCTGCGATAACGTGGTAGTTTGTCAAAATCTCACCGCTGTCGGTAACAAAGAAGCCCGAGCCTAAGCTCTCCAAGGTGCCGTCCTTGCTGCAAGCCTCGATTCTTACAGTTGAGGAAACTATCATTTCATATATTTGAGAGGGCAAAAGGTTCGCCTCATAAGCATTTGTAACCTCATAGCCGCAACGCTTGCAGGTGTGCTTTGTGTAGCCCTCATTATCTCCGACCGGTGGGAAGGTTTCAATTAAAAAGCTATGGTTGTTGGGGTCCATAGGTATTGCCTCCGCCTCGTTAAGCGCAACGGAGCAAACGCCGCAAACCTTCTTTCTAAGGCCGTCTGTGCTGCAGGTTGGGGCGCTTTCAACAACCCAAACGCCCTCTGTATGTGCATCGTACACATCCGTATAGCTATCCCTGTAGCTGTAGCCGCAAAGGGTGCAGGTGTGCAAAACGTGCTCGCTCACCGCACAGGTGGCAGGAACAATAATTTGAACATAATTGTGGGAAAGCTTATTGCCCACCCTTTGGTCAACGGTTTTTTCACAAACCTTACATACCCTTATCTCAACAAGCCTTTGCGAGCATGTTGCATCTGCGGACACCTGCCACTCGGTCAGGTCGTGACCCACGACATCGTGAACCTTCTTTTCAACAACCGCGCTGCAAACGGTACAAATTTTTTCCTCTATTTTGCTTGTGGTACAGCTGCCCTCAGCCACAAGCTGCCAATCCTTTGCAGGGGTGTGACCCTTTGCGGGAATGGTATTAAGAGGTACCTTTTCATTACAGATTTTACAGCTCTTGTATTTCAAGCCCGCCTCGGTACAGGTTGGGACAATAACACCCTCCGCAAAGTCGTGGATGTGGTCCAGCTCCTCAACCGCCTCGCCGCAGGAGGAAACGAAAAGAGCGCTAAGAGTTAGGGCAAGAAGCACTAACAAAAATAAAAGTTTCTTATGCATATGTGTCTCCATTTTATTTATTTACTAAACAATTGTAGCATATTTTTATATATCCTGTCAAGAGAAAAGAAAAATGAGCTAAAAAGCTCATTTCCTTTTTATTTTGATTGCAAGTATTTGTCAATAGCCTCAGCGGCGGTTTTGCCTGCACCCATTGCAAGGATAACGGTTGCCGCGCCTGTTACCGCATCGCCCCCTGCATAAACGCCTGCCTTGGAGGTTAAGCCATCCTCATTAACTATGATGCCGCCCCACCTTTGGGTGTCAAGCCCCTCGGTCGTGGATTTGATAAGAGGGTTGGGAGATGTGCCAAGGGACATAATTACACAGTCCACATCAAGGATATGCTCGCTGCCCTCCTTAACAAAGGGCTTACGCCTGCCGCTTTCGTCAGGGTCGCCCAGCTCCATTTTAACGCATTTCATACCGCAAACGGACATATTTTTAGGGTCGCGGCGGTCATTCGGGTTGTTATAGGCAAGGATTTCCACAGGGTTGGTAAGGGTTTTAAAGATAATGCCCTCCTCTTGCGCGTGGTCAACCTCCTCGTGCCTTGCGGGAAGCTCCTCAATGCCGCGGCGGTAAACGATGTAAACCTCCGCGCCCAAGCGCCTTGCGCAACGCGCCGCATCCATTGCCACATTTCCACCGCCCACAACCGCAACACGCTTTGCGTGAAGCACAGGGGTGTCACTGTCATCCTTATATGCCTTCATTAGGTTAATTCTTGTCAAAAACTCATTTGCCGAGAACACACCCTTAAGGTTTTCACCCGGGATACCCATAAATTTGGGGAGACCTGCGCCCGAGCCTATAAAGATTGCCTCATAGCCGTGCTCGCTCATAAGCTCATCAACCGTTATAGTCTTGCCGATAACCACATTTGTTTTGATTTCAACACCAAGTGCCTCCAAGCCCTCAATTTCCTTTTTAACAATGGACTTTGGAAGTCTGAACTCGGGAATGCCGTACACAAGCACGCCGCCCGCAGTGTGCAGCGCCTCGAAAATTGTTACCTCATAGCCTCTTTTTGCAAGGTCGGAGGCACAGCTAAGACCTGAGGGTCCCGAGCCGATAACTGCCACCCTGTGTCCGTTTTTAGGTGGTGCAACAGGGGATTTTGTGCAATTTTTGTTGTGGTAATCCGCCACAAAGCGTTCAAGCCTGCCAATGGCAACCGCCTCACCCTTTATACCGCGAACACACTTGCCCTCGCACTGGTTCTCCTGTGGGCAAACTCTGCCGCAAACCGCAGGGAGAGAGGAGGATTTTGCAATTATATCGTACGCTTCCTCAAACTGACCCAAAGCCACCTTGGCAATAAAGTCGGGGATGTAAATTTTTACGGGGCAGCCCCCAACGCAGGGCTTGTGCTTGCAGTTTAAGCACCTTTTCGCTTCATCTATCGCCTGCTCCTCCGTGTATCCAAGGGCAACCTCATCAAAGTTTTTGCTCCTTACATTAGGGTCTTGGGTGGGCATAACATTTCTTTTAACTGACATATTGGGCATCTTATTTTACCTCCTTTTTAAAGAGGTTGCAGGCAGCCTCATACCTATGGCGCTCAAACTCACCGTAGGCGTTGCCCCTTGCCATTGCCTCATCAAAATCTATCAAATGCCCGTCAAACTCGGGGCCGTCAACACAGGCAAACACAGTCTTTCCCCCAACGGTTAAGCGACAGCCGCCGCACATTCCCGTGCCGTCAATCATAACAGGGTTCATAGAGGCAACTGTTTTGATGCCATATTCCTTTGTAAGCAGGCAAACAAATTTCATCATAATAAGAGGACCTATGGTAATAACCTCATCATATTTTTCGCCGCCCTCAATAAGCTTCTTAAGCGCGTCGGTCACAAGACCCTTTTCTCCTGCGGTGCCGTCATCGCTTACAAGCACATACTTGCTTGATGCGTTTTTGAACTCGTTTTCCAAAATAACCAAATCCTTGGTTCTGAAGCCGCAAATTGCGTGAACCTCACAGCCCTGCTCATAGAGCTTTTTAGCCACAGGGTAGGCAATTGCGCAGCCAACGCCGCCGCCAACAACGGCTACCTTTTTCAGCCCCTCGGTGTGAGTTGCCCTGCCAAGGGGACCCACAAAGTCGTGCAAGAACTCGCCCTTTTCAAGCATTGAGAGCTTTTTTGTGGTGGCGCCGACAATTTGAAAAATAATAGTTACAGTTCCCCTTTCACGGTCAAAGTCCGCAACGGTTAGGGGTATCCTTTCCCCTTCTGCATCTGTACGCAAAATAATAAACTGACCCGGCTCCGCCTTTTTTGCCACAAGTGGGGCTTCTATTTCCATCAAAACCACTGTAGGGTTCAATTCTCTTTTTTCAACAATCTTATACATTACTCATTCACCTTTGAAAGCTTTTTCCTTAGTATTTGATAAAAGCTGACATTGTCAACCTTTATGGTTTTTGCGGTGTTTTCCGCCTTTTTGATTTTAATTATATCCCCATCGTATATGTCAAAGGAGCAATCCCCATCAATTTCCAAGCTGACGCAAGCATCCTTAACAAGGGAGTTAATCGCAACCCTTACATCTACTGTATCGTTACCGCCTGCCACAATTGAAGAGCAAACAAGCTGCATTGGGGACAAGGGGGTGATTACTATATTGTCAGATTCAGGTGTGAGAACGGGGCCGCCTGCGGACAGGTTATATGATGTTGAGCCTGTGGGGGTTGCAATAACAACACCGTCACCCAAAACAGTTTCTGTGCTCATACCGTTTATGTATATTTCTGTTTTAAATGCCTTTTTAAGTGTGGAACGAAACAGTGTCGCCTCATTCAAAGCAACAAAGGAATAAGCAGTACTGCCGTTTCTTACGACCTCTCCTTGAAGCATCAAACGGTTTTCCACATTGTAATTGCCGCTAACAACCCTTTCAATACAATCAACAGCCGTGTCGGGGTTGCAGCCTGCCAAGTATCCGACATTACCGAAATTTATTCCAAGCACAGGGATATTTAAGGTGTATAGCTTTTTGCAAGCACGCAAAATTGTGCCGTCCCCACCCAAAACAAGGGCAAAGTCCGCCACGCCGCTTGGCATTTCATCCTCTGCCAAGACCTCAACCGTATAGGAAAGCTCCTCAAGCATACCCCTTGCAACATTGCAAAAGCTAACGCTTTCAGCCTTCAGATAATTAGGAACAATTATAGCTCTTTTCACTATTTTGCCCTCCGAAAATTCCATCCTTAAAATAATGTGTTTATTGTATCACTTTATACGCGGTTTGTCAATATATTTAATTAAATAAACAAGGAGCCGTCAAATTGACAGCCCCTTGCCTTACTTATTTTTTTATGTTCTGATAAATTGCGTTAATTGTTGTGTACTCAAATGCTCCGCTTACCTCTCCGTCTACCACGGTACCGTCAGACACCATACCGTCTGTTTGATAGTATGTGTAGATATGTCCCGG